>CALVUY010000008.1 GCA_944363705.1 uncultured Bacilli bacterium
CTACATAAAATATACGTTCGTCAATACATAAATTCGATTTTCATCCAAAAAAACGCAATTTCCTTATAGATAAAAAATTAATTATAATTTATTATTGTTTCTATTTTTTAAAATTAATAGGAGTAAAATAACAAGTACTACTACTATTACAAAAACAATAGGAGTTAAATTATCTATAATATTTAAATTATATCCATTACTAACATTATTTTCAGTGTTTATTAACATATCAATACTTTTATTACTGTCTCTATTAAAAACCCATGTATATATATTACCATCAACACTATCAGCATTATTCTCTTCTACAAAATAATCTGTTTTAATATTTACCCTCACTTCTTCTAAAAGAGGATAATCATCAAAATATAATAAACCATTATTATCAGTTGTTATTGAAATAGTATGATTACTATCATTTACAGAAATATTATAATTTCTAAAACCATCTTTAACAGTTCTAGCTTCTTCGTATTCATTAATATCAAAATTATATCTATAATTAAATAAATATCCATTACCTAAATCAGTTTCTGTCTTTTCATAATATTTAATATCAGGAAATGGTTGATCTATTTCAGCATCAACAATTACATCAGAAGCATATATAGGAATATAATTTCTAAAAGAAGACTTTATTATATCTTTAGAATAAACAGCATTTTGATAAAAAGTAATATCAACACTCTCATCAATATTATTATCACTTATTTCAAGATTAACTTCAGCACTACAACCACACATCATAAAAATTATTAATATCAAACTAAAATATTTAATTTTCATATCTAGCTCCTTGCTTGGGTATCATAAAACCCATCCATATTTACCCCCCAATATCCAGATCTAGTGAAAGGTCTTGATGTAAATAATACACCTGTTGTTCTTCCAGAAGCTTCAGCACAAATATAACCATATTCTTCTACTGCTATTACTAAAGCAATATGAGAACTAGATTCTAACAAATCACCTGGTTCTAAAACAGCACTATCTTTTAACTCTACTCTTTCTGCCCCAGGTAAATTTTGAAAGCTACCCGTTGTTAAAGGAGAAATATTATATCCACCATTATAAATAGCCCAAGTAACAAATCCTGAACAATCAAGACCACAAGAAGTATAAGCATGACCATTAGCATAAGTATAACAACGGCCACTTCCCCAATTAGCTTCAGCTCCTTCTGAAATAGTACCATGACCACCACCCCAGAAATAAGGAATTTTAACATTATAATTATTACCAAGTTCCGCAATTAAAGTAACAGCTGAGGCTACAACACCAGCTCTAGTTCCATAACCTGAATCTTCAACATTAGAAGCAATAAGTTCATTAAATTCAGTTAAATTAGTACCTCTACTAACTAAAAAGGTATCTAAAGACTCATTAAGTATTTCATCACCATCAGAAACAAGTTCATAATCACCATAATTAATATTACCTACACCACCACTACTAGCTAAAGCAGTATCAGCACCAAAAAGACTATTAAAGAAACTTAAAATAAGTATAAAAGGAATCAGAATAGTCAATAATCCTGAAAAAGTACTACCTAATGCTAAAGCAAGTTTTAATTGCTTTGGAATCTTACCAAAAAAACTAAACTTACCAGAAAGATTATTACTAAAAAGCGAACCTAAAGGATTAGAAGATTTTTTTTCACTAGTATCATCAGAAGAATTAATATCACTATTACTACTAGTCGCTCCACTACTACCAGAATCAAGAGTACCATTATCACTCTCTTGACTCTCTGTACTAGCACCTGAAATACCAGTATTTCCAACTGAACCAACATTTCTATTACCAATAGCATTTTTAACATTATTAAGCACATTAAGTGCCTTTAAAGCAGGATGTAAATTACTAACTTTATTAAGTGCCCTATTAGCAAGTTGGCTTTTTAATCCCCCACCAACACTATTAGATCTATTAGAAACAGGTATATTATTATTATTACTAGAACTAAGAGGTTGTTTTCTACTCTTATACTTATTTTCAGAAACAGCTCCTGCAACATTACTAGCAGCATCCCTAAGTGATGATTTAGAAGAAGACTTAGACTTATCTTTTGTTTCTGAAGTATTTGTATTATTTAACTGTTCTTGTTCATGATTATTTTCAGTATTTAATTTTTCTTCTTCCACTTTCATCACCTACTATCTAACTCTATTTAACAATATTATAAATTAAATTAATAAATTATCAAAGTAATAATTCAACTTCATATTTAAAAACAGCATCAACATAAAAAATAATTGTTTGATTATTACTATTTACAATTGTATAAATAGAACTATTATCACCATTTCTAATTTCATAACTAACAACTTTATTACTGTAATAATTATTTATCAAATCAGCTCTAAACATCTGAAAATCCTCTAATAAAACAGCATCTTTATTTCTAACTCTCTTATAAGCTCCTTCTAAATCATTAACAACTAAATTTTTAAAATGATTATAATATATGGTTGCAAGTTCTTTATTAGGAATATCTTTAACTTCATAACTATTATCAGAACTTTTAGATGAAACATTATTAAACTCACTTAACTCTTCTTCACTTGGAAGATTTCTATTTGCCTCTTCCACACCACTTATATTACGAAATATTAAAAAAAGAAGTAAAATAGCAAGTATTATAAAGACAACTATTTTTATAACTCTTTCCATTAAGAATCACTCTCCCCTATCTTATTTAAATATATAATATCTGAAATAGGTTCAATAGCAAAAGCTAACTCATTCTCATCAATAGTTACTATATAATAATTATAACCTTGCAATGTTGAAGTATATAAAGTTTCTAACTTAAGCACTACTTTAACATAATATTTATATACATTTTTATAAGAACTAACTTGATATGCTTCTTCTAAACTACTTTTAATATTAGATTCATAATTTCCTACAAAATCATAGATATTAGTAGAAGTAATATTATTTCTTTGCACATAATCTTGATCTAATACTTTAAAAAGAGAGTCACTATTTTTTGAAGTAACATAAGAAAAATATTTAGAAATAGCAGAATCAATAGTAAAAAAGCGATTAACATCAGCAAGAGCTGTAACAGATGTATCTATCTGTTCTTCTTCCACCTGACCTTCAACAATTCTCGTATATATAAGACTAATAGCGAACATAACAATCAAAAAAATAATTATAAATATTTCAATTTTTACTGTTTTACTCATAATTAGCCTCCTATAAACCAAATATTGTATTTCTAAGTTCTAATTTTTCCTGTAATTGCCAAGCAGTATAATCATTTTGTTCACAAACAGTAGTAGGAACATTATCACCAGATGGAACAGTATCACAATAATTAGAACCATATATTATATTTAAATAATAGCAACCTCCCAAACTAGAACTACCAGGGTTATAACGATAATTACCTAACCAAGAATAAGCTGATTGCATACCAGCTAACGTTCCTGGAGGTCCATGACCTGCCGGATCACATCCAGCCTCTTCTCTAGCTTGATTTCTTTCCTCAATTAAACTAGCATTGCTACCACCAGGTTGATATTCTTTTAAAGTATCAGCATACTCACGAATACCTTCTGCAAGCGAATGTAATTGAGGCCCAGCAGAACAACTCTGCCCATTAGGAATACCAATTCCCCAAAAATTATAAAGGTCTCCACATTTTTTCCATGATTGTTCTGTACCTGCAGTTACAACAACAAGTTCTGGATTAACACCTGAATCCATCGATACATCATAAACTTCCTCGGCATGATCTGCAAAGTTAGTACAAAAAGCACTATTACCACTACTATCACAATATGCTTCCATTTTAGAAATAAACTCTTGTTTTGATAAAGAAGTAGAACCTAATGAAAAATCAACACAACTTGGACGAGGATTATCAATACTAACATAATCTAGTGGATCAACTCTATTTTCTTGAGTATCTCCACCAACTCTAACTTCAAAATGTAAATGCATACCTGTAGAATTGCCAGAATGCCCCATTTTACCTATTACTTGACCTTGTTTAACAGTATCTCCTGCTCTAACAGTAATACTATTTTGAGCCATATGTGCATAATAAGTATAATTACCATCAGAGTGCTCAATAACAACATAATTACCAAAACCACCACCATCTTCATTTCCAAGATAACCATTATCAGCATACTGAGTCTGTGAATCATCAGTAGGATAAATCACAACCCCATCTTTGGCAGCAATTATATTAGTACCACCTATCTCATTATCATTAGAAATATCAATCGCACCATGGTCACCCTGATGTACATCATCATTACCTGCAAAAAAGGCAGTTATTTCTGAAGCAACAGGATCCCCACTAGCAAAAGTAATACCATTCTCTGTAGTTGTCTCAGCACTACCAATAGGCCACCAATAAGAATTACCATCACAACTAGTTGAAGAAGTACCCTCATCCTCTTGTCCTTGAGTAAAGTCTAAATAATCTTCTACATAATCAAAGACATCATTAGCCATAGACTGACAAGTAACATCAGAAAGATCAGAATCAATTCCTTTAAAATAATCAGCTAACTTATCTTTAGCTTTTTCCTCTGCTTCATCAGAAAAAGTAATCGCTTCACCTTCTTGATCAGCATTATCAAGTAATATATTAGCAACTTCACGCATTCTACCTTTACTCATATCATCATAAGTAAAACCTTCTATATGTGAACACATAACAGAAAAAGCAGAAGTAATAATTAATTTTGAAACATCTTGTTCTTCTTCCCTATATTCATTATATACATCGTCTAATCTATCATAATATTTTTCAGCAGCATCACTATAAGAAACATAATCTATACTATCTATTGTTTTATCTATTCTAAAAAAGCAGGTAACCCCTACAAGAAAAACAGAAAATATTAAACCTATAGTAACAAGTTTTACCTGCCAAAAAGATCTATTTTTTTTATTATTCTTACTCATATAATCACCACTGCTTTATCGTTTAACTATATCAATTACTAAAATCCTCCACCATTTCCAAATGACTCTAACTCTTCTTGAGTTACAACTACATTTATTCTCATACGTCTATTACCACAAACAAATAATGCTTCACCTTGAGAATATCTCTTAATACTATCTTTTTCGTTTTCATTTAAATCTATAAGTAATGATAAATCTTCAACTGCTTGTTTTCTAAGTCCCATAACAAGATAATATGATGAGTTATCAAATATTGCTTTACCTTGAGTAATAATAGCAGGACTAGAAAAATCACTAGGTTGTTGTGTAATTACAATAGTACCGGTATTATATTTACGAGCACGTCTTTGTACTTGAGCTAAGAAATCAGCTCCCTGTTCATTATTAGTACCAAGCAACACATGAGCTTCATCAACCATAAGAATAGTATTAACTGAAGTATCTAAACATAATCCCCAAGCATATTTTAAAATGTTAAAGAATAGAGCATTTCTAATATTAGTATCAGAATTCATAAATTCTTTAATATTAAATACCATAAAATCACTATTAGCAGTTATAGTAGTCTTACCATCAAAATAGAACTTTAATTCTTTAACTAGAGGTCTAATCTTAAGCTCTAGTGTTTGAATAATATCTTTTTCTTTAGTTTGTTCTGTTAAAGACATAAGTCTACCTCTAATAGTAGCATAAACATCAGAGAAAGTTGGATAATCAGCTGAAGTAAACTTAGAAAAATCAGTATTAAAATCTATTCCAAAACGTTTATAAGTATCTTGAACAATTTCACTAAACATATTAAGAACATCTTCACCAATAGATGGATCATAATACTTCATAAACGCTCTAAGAGATTGTAAAGTTCGAGTTAAAACAGTATACCCAAGTCCCTGACTAATCTCTTCATCATCAGCATCAATAATGACTTCTAACGGATTAATAAGACCATACTCTCCACCTTTACCAATATCAACAACATCCCCACCAAAAGTTCTAGTCATCTCTTCTAATTCATTTTCTGGGTCAATTGCCACAATTTGGCAACCATTTCTAATATGAGATCTAAGAAGTAGTTTAGCAGCAGTAGACTTACCACTACCAGAAGTACCAAGAATAATCATATTAGCATTATTTCTATTATTTTCTTTTCTAATTTGATAAAGAAATTGATTAAATAGAATTACACCTCCAGAAAAATCTACACCAAGTAATACAGATAAACCTGGATCTTTAATACTATCAAAGATAAAAGGATACATCGCTGCAATAGTAGGTGTTGGTATAGGTGTACCAATTCTCTCTTCTATATCTTGACTAGGAAAGATTGGTAAAATACTCTTTAAAACCTTCTCTTGTTCAAAACGAAGAGATATCGCTCTTAATTCCATAGCATCCAAATAGTTTTTAACATTTACTTTCTTCAATTCAAGATCTTCCTTAGTATCAGCATTTATCATAATATGCATTTGAAAATCAAAGATACGAGATTGACTAGAAGCAAGCATAGAAATAAAAGCTTCTAGACTCTCAGCATCCTGTCTAATTCTTTCCTTAGCAGTTTGATCTTTCTCTTGACGATACTTCTCACGTAAATCTGCTACTTGTCTATTAATCATCTTAGACATTGTATTAAATGGTACAGGAATATGCTTAATAACTATTTTTATACCACTCATAGATGTTAATGTAGATAAATATCCAGGAGAAATAAATTTAGGATAAGATATAACAGAAAGAATAGTTGCATACTTATCACTAATAACAAAATCACCAGGATTAAATTGCAATCCTTTAGGAGCTAATTGACTTTTTAAACTTATACTCATACAGGCATCACCGTCCCAAACTCAGTAGAAATTCCTCCATTCAAGAAATTTTCCATAATTATTCTTAAATCATCATTACTAACTTGTGAAGCATTAAGTCCACATCCAGCAAGTCCATTAATAAGGAGTCTAACTCTTTTCTGTAAAAGATCTTCATTACTATCTTTAAATAGAATAAAATACTCAGTATCTACAATATTATTATTCATAAACATATTACCTTTATCTATATCCTGTAAAATAAGTTTACGAATAGCAGGAGAAACAGCATCATTATATAAAAGCTGTAATTGTGACATATAAACAGAAATATCAACAGGTCTATCTGCAACAACTAACCAAAACTCAAAATCTATCATATTATAGAAATTCTTAAGACCAATCAAAACATTATCTTGTTCTTGTTGATCAAGAATAAATATATTTCGTGGTGTAATCTTAACACCTGTTACTTTCTGTTTATTATCACAAATAATAAATCCATTCTGAATACTAGATATTGGTAACCAATCTTCAGTATATTGACTAATTGCTCCTTTTTTGGACGTCTTTGACATCTTTAACACACCAACCTTTCCATATAAACCTTCTTCTATTAGTAAAGAAAGTATAACATTCTATAATTATAGTTAAAATATTATGATAATTAGGTATAGGAATAACAAGAAAAGCACATGTCAATCCAGGTATAAGAACAATAATAACTTGCCAAGTAGAAGCCATTGGAAAAGTCATTAACAAGACAAGAGAAATTAAAACACCAGTACCTAGTAATATCAAGTCAAAAGGTTTAAACCAACCAAGTATCAAGGTACCCCTCTTTGTATTTGCAGGTATTAAATAATTATTCACTATATATCACACTCCTATTATCAACTGTTTTTATTAGCATTATGATTTGCACGATGTTTAATATTTTTTATATTAGTACTCATATCAGTAGTAGCTTCTGTTGCAGCACCAATTGATGCACCAAGATTTTTATAGTCACCATCGTCATAAATCTCAGCAGCTTTACCACCAGCCTGACTAAAAGCATAATCTGTCATTCTCTTTTGAGACTTAATTTTTCCATTATTAATATACTTATCTTTATCTTCAACCCCAGAAGCAACATGTCCTTGAGTATATCTAATAGCTTGTTGTTTTTTTATTTCTTCCATTACATTCTTATTAAACATACTTACATTATAATCAGTGCCATTATAATTAAACTTACCATTAACATCCTTACCATTCATAGCAGCTACTAATTCTTCATAATTAAAATTACCAGTATAATCATTAAAACCATCACTTACTGTAACAGTTCCATAATCTCCAAATTTTAATGCTTCTTCTTCTATAAGTCCTTTCAAATTTTTTGCTTCACTAGCAGCATTCTTATTTAAATCTAAAATAGCTTGATCTTTTTCAGCTAAAGTTCTACCAGTAAACATACCAAAAGCACCACTTGAAATACGACCAGGTAATGTAGAATGTGAAGCTCTCATAGCATTTCTTTTTTGCATAGCAGCCATTACAGAACTAGGAACTTTTTTATCAGTAGTGGCAAGAGTCTTAGCACCAGTAAAAAATCCTCCAATTCCACTAGTAATACCAGAAGTAATCGCACCTCCTACGCCCATCCAAGCAGGACGCTTTGCCATTTTATTTTCTTCCCAAGCAGCTCTAGCACCAGTTATAGCAGAACCAGCAAGTCCACCAGTTAAAGCAGCAGCACCTAACAAAGTTCCAATACCACTAAATAATTTGCCATCACCCTTAAGTCCTAACATATCTTGGAAAAACTTAGGAGCTTCTTTCATAAACATTAAGATACCAATAATAACAAAGATTGTTGCAAAGAATGAAGTAAATAAATTTGTACTACTTTGTAAGAATGAGAAATCATTATTAGAATCAGTAATTATAATAATCAAATAAGCACCGAAATAAATAATTATTAATCTAACAAACAAACTTAAATATGTTGAAGTTAAAGTTTTAACCCAATTACCAAAAACCCCATCCTTTTCTTGACCTGGACTTATATAAGAAATAATAGGAATAGGAGCAATAAGTCTTAAAACAGCTAATTTAATAGCCCTTACAGCAACATCAATAGTAAATCCTAAAATAATAATTATCATAATAATAGAACAAAACAAACCACCTAAAATAGCATAATCAAAAACATAAACTTCATCACCATCTGAGTCACAAGTACTATTAATATGTGATACAAGTGCACCAGCAGAAACTCTAGGATTAAAATATGGTGCAGCTTCATTTGTTCCTGGGCAAGCAATATAATCGCCGTTTTCATAATCATCTCTTGTTGTTATCTCATCCTCATTTATATCCTCTTTCAAGGCCGGCCTAATAAAAGCTTTAGCAACTGTTGCAGCCATTTGCTCCCCAACAGCAGCCATATTATTAAGTTCCGTACCATTAGTAGTTCCTTCCCCACTTGTTGAATCAACATTAGAACCTAATATTAATTTACCTAAAACATTATCTTGTATAACAGTATTTTGAATTTGATATAAAAAACCAAATAAAATACCATTACTATTAATTTGCTCATTCAAAGGATTTCCATTAGTATCATCAATCTCAACAGGAACAATCAAGCTTAATAAAACAAGTACAACCGCAATTCTAGAAATTAAAGAACCAGCTCCTTTTTGTTTATCTTTAAACATATCTGGATTAACAATCATTTGCAAAAGTGTTATTGAAAGCTTGAATATCATAAAAACACCTAAAATAAGTTGAACTCTAGAATAAAAGGTATTAATTGCCGTTCCCTGAAAAATATTAGAATTAGTAACTGTAAAGAATATATCATAAACAGCACCAAGCAAAAAATAACCAAAATTATCTAATACACTAAATAAAGTTCTAAGTGCATCGTTAAAAAAATTGGGATTTTGAAAAAAGTTCACTAACCATCACTTCCTTATAAATTATATTATAAATTTTATAATAAACATACAGTTTGATTAATAAATGACATTAATAATTGAACTAATGTAGGTACAAGGAACAAAGCCACTGCACAAACTAATCTAACTATTAGTTTAGATTGTGCTTCTTTCATAGCTTTCTCATCAGTACCAACAACTGCTTTTATAAAATCTATTGCACTCAATAATACTACTAAAATTGGACCGATTACTTTTATATATCCTAAAATTAAATTAAGTAACCATCCAAATTGTCCTTCTTCTTGACCAAATATATCTTCACAACCAATTGGCTCACCCAAACCCTCAAGTGTAGGTTGCTCTCCTAACTCTTCCCAATCTTCTTCCGCTTCTGCTTCAGAAGCAGCATTCTGATGATCTGCAGGCGCTATAGTTTGAATAGTTATTAAAGAACCATAAGTTTGATCAGCTGACAATCTAAATGGAGTATCAGAATCACATGAATTACTCCAATAAGTATCATAATCTTCTTCTCTAACTTTAAAAGTATAATTTCCAACTGAATTAGGTTGATTATAAAGGGCAACACCTTCATCATTTCCAATTTTTATTCTATATTCTTTGATTCCATTTGTTTCCGTCGTAGTAAAATACACAGGATGACTTGATTCAACATTTAAAGTATTGGTAAGAGTACAATATGTAACAGTTTTACTAGCACTACCACTATTCCCACCCTGTATATTAGGAGCTAGCTCAATACTTATTTCATCATCCCCAACACCATATTGGCCACCAACAAAAAAGGATAATACTGGTGTAGTTGAACCATAACTATAATTAAACTGCATTCTAGGACAATTATTTCTTTCTTCATATGCTTTATAAAATTTTCCATTTTTATCAAACATCTTACTATAAGATAAACGTATTAATGACTGATATTCCAATAAATATCTACCACTTTTAGGAACAACATTAATTTCACTACCATCAGCAGCAGTACCTAAAAATGCTCTTTCTCCAGTTGAACCATCATCATAAATAGTAACAGTTAATCTTAAATCTTTTACCCAATTATCCATCATTAACTGTTCTGTATTAAGATTATAAACACAAGTTCCTAATGATTCTTTAGCCATTACATCTTTTGGAATACATAAAAACGCGATAACAAACACAAAGAACAATAGATAAGACTTTTTCATATTAAGCACTCCCATCATCATGATACAAGTATATCATTTAAAAAAAAAAATAGCAATTGTAATTGCTATCATATTTACATTATTTATTTTAAAGTACAAACAGTCTGATTAATAAATGACATTAATAATTGAACTAATGTAGGTACAAGGAACAAAGCCACTGCACAAACTAATCTCACTATTAATTTAGATTGTGCTTCTTTCATAGCATTCTCATCAGTACCAAGTATAACTTTTATAAAATCAATAGCACTTAATAGTATTACCAAAATTGGTCCAATTACTTTTATATATCCTAAAATCAAATTAAGTAACCAACCAAGCTCCCCTTTTTCTTGACCAAATATATCATCACAGCTAATATGTTGACCCAAACCTCCAAGTGTAGCTTGCTCTCCTAACTCTTCCCATTCTTTAGTGGCATCATCATTATAATTAGACCTATCCTCATCACTGTCAGTACCAGTATCAATTATATTGACAATATAACTATTAGCATCCTTCCCATACACTTCCCGATAAGCATATAAATACGTTGGGCAAAAAAATTGATTATCACTATCATAAAAATCATTTTTTACATCTATTTCCAAACTACAACTTGTTGCAAGAAACATATCACAGCTCCCACCAACATTGTTATTATTTTTTTTATTGATAGTCACATTACTAGTAATGTTATCATCAACATTTATACGCTGATATTTACAACTACTATCGCTAGATTCTAATAACTTATATTGAATATTACTAACAGTTACATCAGAAGCCGATGTATCAGTAGAAACAACAACCCCTCTAAATCATCAGAACACCTATCCTTTAAATTAAAGAAAGAAGATTGACATGACTTCTTACTTTTATAAATTTTAAATCTCAAAGTAGTATATTGATCATAAACTGAAATATTTGGACAAGTTCCATCATCATTCAACTTTAAACCTTCCCCATTAGCAAATACTGCAGGTTTTTTTGTAAAAGGGGAAATTACCCTAGTTAATTTATTATCATCATCATCTGTTTCTAAAATAAAATCAGCTTCTGTTGTAATTGGATTTCCAATCGAATCTTCAGTCTGTCCTTCATGAAGAGGATCTATCCAATGATATTTACATCTAGTCTTTGCCTCTACTTCATTAGGACAAATCAAAAAAATTATAAATAAAACTAAACAAAAGAAATTTAAAAAAACTCTTTTAAATAAAATGCCCCCCTCCCAGGTAACTATTTGTAAACAAAGTATTTCTCAAAACACACCAGTCACTTCTTACAAGCTTAACAACTTTATATTAACATATTTGTCCAATTATTAACAATAATATAATTAACACTTTACATTTGTTAACACTGAAAAATAATAGTAATGATAGTTACTATTATTTACAGTTCCATAGGATTATTCCAACAATTACTCCACTTAATCAAATCTTCATTTTCAGTAATATTACCCACCATAGTAAATACTAAATTAATAAGTGTAACAATAAAGAATATTAGTATAGCATAAACACATCTTCTTAATATTCTTTTAAAAAGTTTTTTATTTTCTTTATCATCACTACCAATAACTGCTTTACCTAAATCAAAAGTACAAAGTACTAATAATACAATTGGTACTGCTATCTGTATTACAGGAAATAATCCTTCTTTAATAACTCTTACTAAAGAATCAAAACCATAACAATTACTTCCAACATTTACTACTACTTCATCTAATATTTGAAAAAAATACATATAAAGTCCTTTCTACAATAGAAAAAACAGCAATTAAATTGCCATTTATATCTAACAAAACTCTACTCAATACTATTCCAACACTCGCTCCAACTAGTTAAAGCCTGACTACCAGTAATACCACCTACAACAGAAAATAATAGATTAATAAGTGTTACAATAAAGAATACTAATATTGCATAAATACATCTTTTTATTAATTTAGACTGTGCTTCCTTAACAGCTTTATCATCACTAGATATAACCGCTTTACCTAAATCTAAAGTACCTAAAACTATTAAAATAATAGGTATACCTATTTGTAAAATAGGAAACAATCCATTCTTAATAAGTCTAATTACAAAATCAAACCCACGACAAGCTGAATCAGGATTAGCTTCAATTACATCTAAAATTTGAAAAAAACTCATAAAATTATTCATAAACATTCTCCTTCACTACAATAATAATATATAAAATCGTTAAATTTGTCAATTATTATCTTTTAAATAACCCAAATATTTTTCCTCCACTTTCTTTTTCACTTGTTTTATTAATAAGTCCTATCTTAGATAAAAAATCACTAAGTACAGGATTTTTAACTCTATCATTAAGTGGCGGTATATTATAAAAGACTTTAGTTCTTCCTTCATATTCAAAGTCCATAATATCACTATTAGAAAGTAAACTCATATTAAGAACTATCTTACGTCCTTTTAATTCCTCAAATACTCTCCTATTTCTTTTCATTAATTTATTTAACCTAAGACTAGAAGGCTCTATTAAATATAAAACATCACTACAAGCACCCTCATTATTAGAATCATTTAAATCTATTAAAATTATTGATGCTTCTTTATGTTTAACAACCTCAGTCATTAAATGTTCATCATCAACAGAAATCATATTATGACTATTAAAATAAAGAAAATCATGCCTATTAACTTCTATCGCTACAACACTCATACCATAAGTCTGTTCCAATTCTTTCTTTAGCATATAAATAAGTGTAGTACTTCCTGCATGATCAGTAACATTCTTTATTCCTATAATTCTCGAACCCGAGATTACTTTCTCATTAATAGTACTAGACAAATCATTGAGTTGCTGATAATGAGCAACATCTTTATAAGTATTAGGATGATCTAAAAAATATTTAACGCCATCAACAGTAGTAGTAAAATTATAAATTCCCATAGAAATAATCTTAGACAAATAACTACTAGATGTTGAAGTCTCATTATTAGGAAGTAAAAGAATAATTTTATCAGCATCAAGACCAATAGATATCTTCTGAATATTAGTAATATCATCATAATCTTTAATAGCAGTAATATCTAAAATCATTCTTGCAAAAAAGAAGTTCTTGAACATCTCTACAATTTCATCAGCAGTATGAACACCATCTACACTTTTAATAACATCAATATCTAATGTAGAAAGCATCGCTTTCGCTTCATTTGCAATAATAACGTTCATTATCTCACTTCCTTTTTAATAAATCGTTCTGGTTTCACCATAAACACTTAGAAAATCACCTAATCCTATTATATTATTAATTACAGGAATATCTATATTAACGAAAGTTACAACAGAATAATACTTACCATTTCTCTCGCCATCAGCTTCATCAACAGAAACATTATGTTCTATATAACACCAACCATTCTGACAAACTGGCTCAGTAGAAGATTCACCTGTCTCACTATCGTTAC
Organism: uncultured Bacilli bacterium; assembly: GCA_944363705.1. GTDB lineage: Bacteria > Bacillota_I > Bacilli_A > RF39 > UBA660 > Onthousia. The sequence continues at coordinate 14,313 of CALVUY010000008.1, forward strand.
CATATCTGCTTTTAAAATTATTTACGAGCCTTGTAGGAACCTCATAAGTCATTTGATCAATAATACTATTTATTTTAGTAATCGCTTCATCATTATAAGGTCCCTCATACTGCTCAATAATATCAACAATCTGATTCTTAATTCGAAATGCTCTAGCATAATTAACAGAATAAGCCATATAACCATTAATCAAAATTACAAAAGCTAATATAACTTGTAAAACAAAAACTTGTCCTATCGCATCTCTCATTACTAATCACATCCTTATTAATTATTCAAATTCTACATCTGCTTTCTCATCAACATTATCATCCCAAGTATTTTGAATGCTCTCTTGGATAGTTGGCCAAAAGAAAGCAAAGAAAGCTGCAATTATACCAATTAATACAATTGTAACTACAGTCATGTTTAATTCTCCAGTCGCTTCTTTCATCTTCTACACCCTCTCCTTTCCCATATCTTACAAAAATAATTATACCAGATTATTATCAATTTGTAACCTATTTTTATAATACTTTACATTTATAAAGCACTACCAAGACTAGTAATTAAAGATGCAAGTATAACAAGCATTACACTAATACCTGTAACAACAAGCATAATCATAGTCTGATTACCCATATGATCAAGTCTTTCTTTATACTTAGTATCTCTTGACTTAGCCTGTAAATTAGAAACAGTACGAGAAAACATTAAAAGCCTTTCCTGTTTTTTATCTTGTCCCCCAAGACCTAAACGATATAAAAGTCTCATCATTCTCATAGAATCTCTAACAGGATAAGTATTAGCAAAATCCATATATGGTGTAATACTAGAATCACCTGAATTAATCTTCTCAATCATTTCTCTTAAACCTGGTTTAAAAATATCTGGTGCATCATTTATACTCTTACCTATCGCTACAGGAACAGTATAATGTTGTATTAATATTTCTAAACTCTTTAAATAGTATGGCAACATTATATCAATTTGATGCAAATGAGCTTTATAATATTTTTTTAATTGCATATAAGGCATCTTAAATATACCTACGGCCACTAAACATGAAAGTATTACATTGATTAAACTAACATCATCAATGAATAAAAACATAAATATAAAGAATGCTGCAATAGCATAAGTTATTCTTTTTTGAAATAACACATTAGGGGTTGCATTATCACCATACTTTGCATAAACAAGAAAATCATAATCATCTTCTCTTAATATTTCAAAATATTTCTTATTATCATTAATAAATTTATCTTTATCAATAGTTCTATTATAGACTAAAATAAATAGAATAATAACTGCAATAAATACTATTTCCATAATTATTCAACCCCCACATTCTCATTATAATATTTTTCTCCTTTTAAAAGGAAATAACTATTAAAAATAATAATAAAGTGTAGTACAACTTGAACCCAAAGGTTTTTAATTAGTTCAATATAACTCTCACTACCAAGCATATATTGAATTAACATAACTAAAAGAAATAACATAATACCGTATTGTAAGAATTTCTTATGAAAAGATGCTCTATCCATTCTATCCCTATATACACTTTCAACAAGAGTATCTATATCAAGTTGCATATTTTCCAAACTTTCTCCAGTATCCTTTGCACCTTCTTTAGTTATTTGTAGAAATAACTGATGCATATTTTTCACTATATAGTAAGGATACTTATCACTAAAAAATGATAAAGCTCCATCAATAGAACCCTCTTCATAAGCCATATCAATCATTCTATTAACATCACTAAGTACAGGATCTTCTAAAATCCCAGAATCTCTAACACCTTCTAATGATTTAACAAAACTCTGAGTAGTAGCAAATTCCATAATAGTATTAGTCGTATAAACCTGTATCTGTTCAAAAATAAACTCACTATACACTCTTTTACATCTTAAAAATGATAAATAAGGAATAAATGCTATAGCAATAACAACATAAATAATTGATACAATTATATTATAAAAATACATATAAGTAACAATACCTGCAAAGCCACCCATTATTAAAATTTGAATTAAATATTGCCTCGCTGTATATTCCTGACCTAACTGTTTTGTTTTTTCTCTTACAACTTTATAAGAGTATGGTGCAAATTTATCATATATCGCTTGAACTTGATTAGTAATAAACTTAGAAACGTTTTGTCCTTTATAATTTCTATATAGTAAAATAACAATAGCAATTACTAATAGTAAAAAAAGTACCATAAAACTCCTCCTTTTTCTAAACTATCTCAGTAGGAAATGTAGTATCACTACCTGAATTTTGGCCACCTTGATTACTTTGATTTAGATTATTAAAACCATTAAAACTTTGAGATCCCACTACATTAACTTGAGGATTTACATTAACAACCTCATTAACTGCACTATCTATATTACTCATTGAATCCCCTTTAGTAAATAAATTATCAATAAAGATATTTTGATTTTCCAAATATTCTCTTAAATACTCACTAGGCATATTTTGAACAGGAGACTTTCCAAAGGTCTTTTGATATAGAATATGAGACTGAGGTTTATTATTTTCATCAACATAAAACTCAACAACTTCATCAACTTCTCTATGAAATTTACCATATTCTTTACTATAATAGGCCTTGATATGAACACCTAATTGAATATAACGATAAATTGTATTTAAAAACTGATCTACATCTATATCACTTTCAAGAAGTGAATACATACGATAAGGTATAGCACTAGCTTTATCTGCATGTATTGTAGATAAGATATTATGTCCTGATGATATAGAGTTACGAACTGCTGTAACTGCCTCTGCACTACGTACTTCTGATAATAGTATCCATTTAGGATTCTGACGCATACAGGTAACCAAAACATCAGAATAACTAGCAACATTATTAGTCTTCATAGCCACTATATCACGATGAGGAAATATCTTATCCAAATGAAGTTCCAAAGTATCTTCTATTGTAATAATTTTTTCGTTTTCTTTAGTATGACTAGCTAAATATTTAACAAACTCTGTTTTACCTGAACCAGTCTCTCCACTTACCATAATATTACAATGTCCTTCAACACACTTCATCAAAATATCATGAATATTAGCAGTAAAATAATCTTCACTAATCAACTTCTCTTTATTAAGTCTAATCTTAGCAGGAGTCTTACGAATAACCACTGCAATACCATTAGTAGCAATAGACTCATGCACAAAGTTAAGACGAAGTTCTGTAGATTCAGCATCCAAAAATGGTTTCGCATTATTAAATGTCGTCCCCATTACGTTAGAACATTGAAAGGCTAACTTCTCAACAAAGTTATCATTTAACCCTTCAATCTCTACTCTTTTAGATCCTTCTGTTAAAGAACGAACCCAAATTTGACCATGATTACAATATGAAATATCTGTTATATCATCATTATCTATTAAAGGTTTAAATAATCCAAAATCTAACTTATCAAATATGGAATCGTTCATAATCTTCACCCTTTCTATTTTATTGTTGTGTATATGATAAATCTTCTTCAGTCATCGCTGTAACATTATTAATAAAGTTTCTCAAATCTTCACTAGATAATTCTACATCTCCTGGTTCATCTTCTAAAGACTCTGCAGTAGGAACAGGTATAATCTCAGATTCATATGCCCTTAAATACTCTGCTTTACGAAGTAAAATATGATATTCTTCTGGTACAGCAAAGATAACTTGTGAAGGTGCTGTTTTCTCTTCTACATTAGCAAAAGCATTATTACCATTACTATCAAATACAGCAAGTACTTTAACATTAGATAACAATTTACCAACCATAATTCTATCATCATCTACTGTTCCATCAGCACCTTGAGCATTTTGAACTTTCAAATAAATATCAATATAGTTACCTGGATAAATAGAATTACTATAAGAACTAGCCATATCAACATCTAGGTTATATAAAACATAACCTTTAGGATAATCCAAAATTATACTATCAGGTAACTGATCACGCGTAACAACACATCTTTTATAAAATAAACTTCCTTCAGGAATAAGAGTATCTCCACTAGTATACATATCAATAACATCTGCACTATTTGTAATAATATCACTATTATTATTTACCATATCTTGAGGTATTTCCATTGTACCTATCATATCCTCAGTAATTTGTGTTCTAGAATCAATATCTTGTGTAGCATATGGAACAGTAATAGGTGTAATCGCTTGATTAATTCTCATATTATAACCAACATAAAGTACTACAATAACAAGAATAACACCAACTACTGTAACTGTATTCTTATTAGTAAAGAATTTCTTAATTCCAACCACTAAATTATTCATATCTAATCCTCCTTACTCTTTTAACTATCAACTTCACTATAATCTAATTCTCCAGCTCTAGTCATATCAGTTACATATTTATTTGTTAAATAATCAGTCTCTAAAATAACACTTACTCTATTAGATAAACCTAAAGCTTCACCATCAATACTAGCAGCTGTCTCTGAAGTGACCCAAACACTAACCTTAGGTGGTGTTTCATTAATATCATAAAATCCAATATCATAAGTACGACTATTATTAACATTTTCAGAAAAACGTCTAATAAAGCTTTCTACAAACTTCTCTTTATCTATTCTAAGCAAACCGCTTAAGCGGTAATAACCAACATCAACTGCATCAGTCATTGCCGCTTCAGTAGTCTCTCTTAAAAGATAATAATCAAGCTCATTACCAGTTTGATAATTTTGAACTATATTAACAACACCAAAAGTAATAATAGCCAAAATGATAATACCAACAATTAACATACCTTTACTCATATTTACTTAGCTCCTTTCAAGATAGCAGATTGGGCCATATATTCATTATAACAAGCAGTAGATGTATCAATAGTGTTAACACAAGTTCCATTATCTTCATTATTACATCCAATAAGACCTTCTTTTAATAACTCATTACTATTCAATACTTTATGAAGTAAATAACTACGATAAACTGTAATACCAGAAGTCTTATCATCACCAGCATTTAAAACTTCACTACTACTATCAGTAGTTGGTTGAGCATAACTATCATATTTATTATTATAAGCCCTAACTTTTTGCATTGTCTCCGGTGTTAATACAATATGATAATCTAAGTATCGATCACCCTCATAAATAGTATCACCCAATGTTTGTATTTGATTAATTAATGTAACCGGTTGAACAATATAATCAGGATTCTCTAAATTAGTAGCAGCACAAGTCCAATTAAATCCAACTTCTCTAGTCTCATTAGCTACTAACACAGCATCATTACCTCTTAAACTTTCAACTTCATTTATTAAGTTAGAAGCTTGTACTTTAACATCATCACTACTAGTAGGTGTAACAGAATTAGGGAATAAATTATCTAAAGAAATAGATCTATATTCATAAGCATCTATAGCATTTTCTGTTTCACCACCATTTCCACCATCACATTCTGGATAGTTAGGATCTGTTTCTGGACAACTAGGATCTTCACAAGTAGGCCAATTAGGATCATCTGGTGTACATTCAGTATCAGTTTCACCTACAGCATAGAAACAACTAACATCAAAATTCCAACCAAAATATCCATAATTTTCAATATGTCCATTTATATTCATAGTAATTGAATCTTCTATTTCTTGTTTTTGACTATCAGTCAAAGCAGAAGAATCACCACCTTGATTTACTTTCCAATCATACCAAGCAGTATTAATAGGAATAGAATTCAACTTAGTACAGTATTGATTACCAACATAAGTATAGAAATCTTCACGATCAGGATCCATTGAATGAACAGGTTGTCCTGTCTTATTATTAATCCAAGTACCAGGGAAAGTAATTATATTATGATAATGCCAAGGATCAGATTCACCATCTTCACAACTACCATCAGTTAATATAACCATATCAGGAAAATCACCATCTACCGTAGTACTATTTAATTTTTGTGAAGAAGAGAATGTTTCTTCATCATCAGAACTATCTGAATCATTATCAATATTATCAACAACTATCTCATAGTCTGTAGTCTCATTAGTACAAGTAGCAGCTTTTTGTTCACAAGCCTTTTTAGCAGCTTTATATTCTTCAACAGCTCTTTTATATTCTTGCTGAGCAAGAGCTTCAGTTAAAACAGTATTAGAGCCACATGTCTTAGACCAACGACAACTATCACTACATAAAGTATTATCCTTATGTACAGCCTTTAAGAAACCATCATCTATTTTATAATATCTGTTATATGAGCTATATGAATAATTACCTTGAATCATTTGAATCGTTCTTCTTGTCTGATCTAAACTACGATAATAATATGGTCCTAAACCACTTGGACATCCATTATTACTATTTTGAACCCATACACCTTTTTTATAAGAACCACCTGGATGTAATTGTCTATATTGATATAAAGTATTAGCACTAATTTCTCCATCTCTAATAGATGACTCACTATATATATCACAACTGTTAGCCATCTCAGTAGCTTCATAGAAATTATCAGTAGGAATATATAATGGACTAATAGCTTTTAAATCATCTTTAGTAAGTTCTTCATCTGAAGTTTTAGTTACATCGCTATTTTTATATACTTTATTATAACATTTATCTATACATTTCTGAGAATATTCTCCTCCATCACATTCTTCTACACAACTATCAAAATCTTCATTAGGTCCTCCTGCATCAAAAGCATTACCTCCATTAATACAAATTGGATTAGGATAACATACTTTCTTTCTAGTTGGCGGTTTAGCTGTATAACTAGAATCACAAGTTACTTTAGATTTAATTTCAATTAAGTATTGAAAACACATACCGGCTTGAGTCGCCACTGGATCACTAAAATTAACTTCTATTTCTTCTTTACATGTTACTTTACAACCTTTACCATCACTCTCTGTACCAACATGATAGTATTTATGCATAGTTTCGTAATTATTAGTACTAAAAGCATCGCAAACTAACTTTTCAGTATTTTTAACATCATCTACTTTTTTATAAGAACTATCAATTGTAATATCATTACCTCCATCAGAACTATAAATCATTTCATATAATTCTTCAGCTGTATCTATCCATTCTTGAACTTGCTCTACTGTATAAGTTTCATAAGTTTGTTGTGTATAACAATATGGAACAGCATTTTGCATTACTTCATCATTAACCCATCTATTACGATAATTAACGCACACAGAATCATTATATAAAGGATTATCTATAAGTCCATCTACATTAACTTGAATAGTACCAATTTCAGTTCCAGCACTAGCTTGACATGTATCAGCCATATCTTCTTTAAGGAAAAAATGAACACTACCTCCATCAGAAACACTCAAAGTTGCACTAGTACCAGCATCAAAACTACCAGAAGTACCATTAACAGTATCTCCATCAGCATAGAAAGTATAATTTAAGTTAAGTCCTGAATTATTAGTAATAGTTACTTGATCACCATTATAATTAACATCAACTTTAGCAACATAATTATCTCTAAAAAATTCCGGAGAACAGCTCTCATTATTAGCAGCCTCTACACTATTAGTATTAGATAACATAACACCTAAGAAAGCTGTTACAAAAACCAAAGAAATAACCAATAAACTAGACTTCTTCATTTTCTTCACCTTCTTTCATTCTTTTCTCAATTTCTTTGTAGTTTTTATTTACATCAACCGTAGAATACTTCATACTTTCACCCTCCCGTAATTCTCTAGCATCTACTCTAAATGAATAACTATCAGTAGCACCATAAAACCTTGTACATGTATATAAAGTTAGTAACATATCACTACTATTAACATCAACATCCATATCATACATGCTCTCATCTTTAACTTTCTTTATGTAATCATCCAACTCTTCATCATCAAATGTATCATAATATGATGAATACTGAGATTCATCAATCAATGTCACCCCAAATATCCTATAAATTGAAGTTTCACCTTCAGAATTAGTAAATTCAATAAATTGATTTTCTTCAATGAATTCAGGATATATAAAAGACATCAATTGTTCAAAATAAGTCATAGTATCATCACCAATTATAGGATTACTAGAAACATTTCTAACATTATGTGATATATAAGTGAAATGATTGCTATTTTCATCAGGAAAAGAATTAGTCCAAGCATACTCATATTCTCTATTAGAAACATCAGCTGTATTATTTCTAGCAATTAAGGCTAAATCTATGTTAGTTCCTTCCACTCTTAACCAACCAGTGACATCATCACCATATGTTTTCGCTTGTTCAATTTTAGAACTTTCATCTATAGCTTTAAAATCACTTGTTTTTCCAAGGTTTAAATAAAGCAACAGCAAGCAAGCGACAGCAAAGATAATAATGATACCAAAAACTATCAGATACTTCTTTTTTACCTTCATAATTTACTCCTTTACTTAATCTACAAGTGTATATGGATCATCCAAAGTACCACTTCCTTCTTCTATTATAACATCTTTATCAAAATATGCTTTAATTTTTACACCTGCAGTTATTGTATCATTAGCAGAAGAATAAGTAAGTGTACCAGAAGATCTAACTACAGCTTTTATATTATCCTCTCTTGATGAATCTATTAACCAATACCCTGTATCTGTAGAACCGCTGCCTCTAGCACTAAAAATATCAAAAGTTGAAGGTATCGTTATTAAAAGACTATAATCTTTCGTATCATGTTTACCTTTATATGTTATTTTTTCATCATAAATAGGAACGCTTATTTTTTTATTTACGAACAATCCTGTATTTATATATCTTATCATATCATTTTTTATTTTATATCCAATATTACCTTCTTGATTAGGATTATAAACTTTCTTTTTATTACCATTTGTATAACTAATATTTACTTGCATACCATCAGACTGTAAAGCAGAATTCATAATAACCTCAGTTGTACCGTCATCTAAAATATTACTAATTCTAAATGTATAACCAGAATACTCTACATACTCACCAATTTGTCTTTTGTTTAATTCACTGCTTCTCCTAGCTTTACTTTTTTCTAATATAATATAAGGATCAGTAAAACTTCCATCACCATCTAATATTGCAACAGAATCTTTTAAAGTAATAGCAGGTACTACATTTAATAGACTGTCTTGACTAGTCGCAGCCAAACTTCCTGGATAAGCAGCTACAGAAGTAATAGCCCAGGCATTATTATCATTTGCAAAATTAGAATACCAGCTAAGATTACTTTTATCAAGATAGCTAACCATACCATCATAACTTAAATTATAATCCTGCAACGATAAAATACCAACTTTTCTTTTTGCAGTTTCTCTACTACATTTTGTAACAGAAGAAACTTCTCCTTCAGATACCACATCATCACACCAACTACTAGATTTAATTAAATCTTGATATTCTGGCTCTAATAAATTATAAAAATAATCATTTAACCAACTATCTAATGAACTCCCAGCAAATCTCCCCTCATTAGTATAATCTACATTAGCAAGAGCATCATTACTTACAATAACAACACTATCATCATCATTAACCCTAACTATTCTAAATAACATATTACTAAACATTATATAATTATCAGTAACATTACCAACATAATAACCATTAGTATCTTTCGTAGCTTCTTTTACAATTTTACTAAGAGATTCTTCCACTTTAACAGTCCTTGTTACAGTAGTTCTATTATCAAGACTATCTCTAGCTGTATAAGTAATATCATAAGTACCTACTGTAGAAGTATCAACTTCACCTTTAATAGTTACATTTTCTACATTCATTTTCCCATCAACATTATCAACAACACTTTTAACACCAGGTTCATTATACTGATCTCCTCTACTAATACTCATATCAGTAGATCCATTAAGTGTTATTTCAGGTCCTTCATGATCAACATCTGACTCAAAGTTACCACACTTCAAATAAGTATAATATTGATACTCACCGTCTTTATTAATCGCTTTAACATTAGATTCTTCCAAATCACATAATTTATTACCATAAGCCTCATATAAGCCATCTAAATAATCTTGCTTAACCAAAGTATTCAAAGTAACAGAAATAACCCGTCCCTCCTCTTTAGGAAGACGAGAACTATTTATCTCATAGTACCTTTCACCAGCCTCATTTAATTTCTGCTCATTATCTTTAAAAACTCTTCTTGGATAAAGATATAAAAACCACACTAATAAAAGAATTACTACAATTACAGCAATAAAAGAAATAATTTTAATTATTTTCTTTTTATCAATATTTTTTTTCTTATTTTTCATTATCCAACGCTCCTTTTAATTCAAATGATAAATATATTGTTCATTCCTAAAAGTAAAAATCAAATCTAATGTCCCATCATCTTTAACATCATTAGGTAAACTGTAATATGCATAATTTCCATTGTAATTATTTACTAAAGAAGTGGCATCTATACTATTAATTTCTCCATCATTATCCTCATAATTAATTTTAGCATATATATTAGAAAAGTCAACAAAAGATTGTCCTGTAAAATTATTACTTACAAAAGATATTTCTAATATTTTATTGCTAGAACTTAATGGTAATTCCATTACCCCACAGCCAGTATCATTACAAGAATATCTGCTATAGGTTGTTTCATTAGTTAAATTAAAATTAGTAATTAATAGTGTATTATCATCTGGGAAAGTCAAAGTCTCAGTAATTTTAACTTCTTCTTTTGTTTCTAAGTCACGTACATCTTTAACATTTAACTTAACTTTCTTAAGTAGAATATCATTACTAAGATCAGGATAGTATAAAACATATTTATTAATGTCTAAATCTTTCGAAACTTTATAAACTAAAATAAATGTCGTTGATGAATCAGTCACTAATTCTCTATTATCATAACTATTACCTAAATCTTTAAAGTTATCATAAAGTCTAGTAACATAATGAAACTCTTCACTTTTATTCATAATTCTAAATCTATCTAAATTAATCCTTCTTTTTGAAGCATTATTCTTAACAGTAACATTAACAACTAAATAATCGGTATTATTACTAATAATATCACCATTACTATCTCTATTAGTCAAATAACTATTATTAACAGTAATATCGTAATAACTAGCACTAAAAGTACTACCTTCCCTATAAGTTTTATTTAAAATTCCAAAATAGTAATATGTATATCCAGTAACAGAAACAAATAAAACTACTATAATAGTATTACAAACAAGACGATGTTCAAGATATACATATTTAACATTTCTAATAAACTTCTTTATATTTCTAGAAATTTTATCTTTATCAAACTCTATATTTACTTCAAATTCTTCTCTATCTTCTTCTTTTATATCTAAATACTCTTCATCTTCTTTAAAACCAAATTTCTTTAAATCTATTCCTAAAAATCTTATTCCGAAAATAACAAAAACAATAAATTGAGGTATATAAACTATATTAAGAAAATCTCTTCCTGCCATAATTGATGTTATAGTAGACAACTCATTATAACTAATAAAATAATTTCTTACGTATATTAAAACCCCCAACATGACAGTATATTCAACTATAGGAATTAAATATACTTTCCAAGGTTTTTTCTTATAACGCAATAAAATTATTAAAATTATACTAACAACAATAATTACAATTATTGAAATGATTAATAAAAAATTTATATGATCACTTATTGGTTCATAGTAATTATTATAACTCTCTGTCTCCAAAAAATTTGCTACAAAACTTCTTAAAGCCATTAATTTATAAAAGATATAAGCACTAAGTAAAATTAATAATAAATGTATTCTTTGAAAGTATTGTATTAAAAGAGCATATGGTTTTCTAAGTATCATAGGCTACACCCCTTTACTATAATTAAGTATACCCTAGATTTTAGTTTCCTACAAGTACAAACTTGTTTTTATTTAATTAACTTGATATAATGTTTAAGGAAAGTAGTGATAAAAATGAAAAAGAAAATAAAATATTTATTAATAGGAATATTTATAGTATTTTTAACAGGATGTGGCAATAGCACTAGTACAATTACAGAAATTGATTATAGTAAATTAGAAGAAATGTTAGATAATAAAGAAAGCTTTATTTTAGAAATTATACAAACAGGTTGTTCTCATTGTGAAGAATTTTCTCCTAGATTTCAAGCAGTTTTAAAGACGAATGACAAAGAAGCTTATTCACTTAATTTGTATAACTTAAATGAGGAAGAAGCTAAAAAGTTTAGTGAATTAACAACAAGTGTAAGTGGTACTCCTACTGTTCTATATTTCAAAGATGGAAAAGAGACTAATCATAAAATAAATGGAGCAGTAGATAATGAAAATATAGAAGAATTTTTAGATAATATAGAAAAATAAATGATATACAAAAGTCTTCGTTATCCCACGCGGAACGAAGACTTTTAATATTATGAAATAACTTAAAACTATAGATAAACAAATTGAATTGCTTATTGTAAAAGATTTAGAAAAATAGGGATTTATCCTAAAATAGACCCCTTACAAAAATGATTTAACATTTTTCCTTGCATAGATAATATAACATAAGTATTAGCCTATATCAAACTATTAATCCAAATATTACTATTATCTATCTAACAACAGAAAAATAAATAGGCTATAACAAAGCCTATTTATTTTTTTTAGCATCTGCCTTTTTTCTCTCTTCTGTATTTAAAATACGTTTTCTAAGCCTAATAAAGTTAGGAGTAACTTCAACAAGTTCATCTGAATTAATATAGTCAAGTGCATATTCTAAGGTAATAGGACGAGGTCTTTTTAAGACTACAGTATGATCACTTCCTGCAGCACGCATATTTGTTAGTTGTTTACCTTTAACAACATTAACTGCAAGGTCATTATCTCTATTACATTCACCTATTATCATACCTTCATATACTTCAGTACCAGGTTCAATAAACATAGTACCTCTATCTTCTAGATTACCAATTGCATAAGCTGTAGAGTTTCCATTTTCAACAGAAACTAAGACTCCTAGTTTACGTTCTCCAATATCAACGTTTTCATATGGTTTATAGGAACTAAAGGTGTGATTCATAATTCCATATCCCTTAGTCATAGTCATAAAGTCTGTAGAAAAACCAATAAGTCCACGAGATGGAATACTATAGTTAAGACGTACTTGATTTTCAAAGTTAGTCATATTCTCCATTACTCCACCACGAGTTCCTAAATGTTCAATAACACTACCAACAACATCTTCTGGTACTTCTATTTGTAACTCTTCCCAAGGTTCACACTTGACACCATCTATTTCTTTAATAATTACTTTAGGTTTAGATACTTCAAGTTCAAAGCCTTCACGACGCATATTTTCTATTAAAATACCAAGATGTAACTCACCACGACCAGAGACAAGAAAGCTATCACTTCCGGCAGGCTCTACTCTTAAAGAAACATCTTTTTGAGTCTCACGGATTAATCTTTCTTCTATCTTACGAGCTGTTAAGATTTTACCATCACGACCTACAAAAGGACTACTATTAGTACCAAAAGTCATTTGTAGAGTTGGTTCATCTATATGTAAAATAGGTAAAGGTAAATTATCTCCCATATTACAAATAGTCTCTCCTACTGATATATCAGATAGCCCTGCAATAGCGACAATATCTCCTGCTTCAGCACTCTCAATCTCTATACGATTATAGCCATAGTATCCAAATAATTTTTGAATTCTAAAGTTCTTAACAGAACCATCTAATCTAATACAACTAACCATTTCACCAGTCTTAATAATACCATTATGTACACGACCAATACCAATACGTCCTACAAATTCATTATAATCTAACAATGCAGGTTGAAATTGTAATGGTTTAGTATTATCCCCAGTAGGAGCAGGAATCTTATCAATTATTAAGTCAAGTAATGGTTCAAAACCTTTTTTCTGTGTACTTATATCATCACTTAAACTACAAGTCTCATTTAAAGCACTAGCATAAACTACAGGGAAATCAAGTTGTTCTTCATCAGCACCAAGTTCAATAAATAAGTCAAGTACTTCATCAACAACTGCAGAACATCTTGCACTAGGTTTATCAACTTTATTGATAACTACAATAGGCTTAACCCCTGCTTCAAAAGCTTTCTTTAAAACGAATCTAGTCTGAGGCATAGCACCTTCATAAGCATCAACAACAAGAATAACACCATCAACCATATTCATAATTCGTTCAACTTCTCCTCCAAAGTCAGCATGACCAGGAGTATCAAGAATATTAATACGATAACCGTTATAATCTAAAGCTGTTGTTTTAGCAAGAATTGTAATACCACGTTCTTTCTCTAAAGCATTAGAATCCATTGATACATTACTTACATCTTCATTATCACGAAACATACCAGATGTTTTTAATATACCATCTACTAATGTAGTTTTACCATGATCGACATGGGCAATAATTGCTACATTTCTTTTTTTCATACTTATCACACTCCAAAATACGTTCTAAATTATATCATAACTTAAAGAAAAATACTAGAGTTTTCTAGTATTTATATAAAAGACCAATCAGAAAATCCTAATTTTTCTTAGTTAAATTCTCAATTCTCTTTTTAATTAATCTTTTTTGAATATCTTTCTGATTGTATTCAAAGATAAGCTTATCAACTTCTTCAAAGGGATAAATTCCAATAGATAACATTTCTTCAATTAGTTTATCATTTATAATATTATTTTCAAAATAATTAACTAACTTTTTTGGTAAATGAATATTACTATTATAATAAGTTTCCCCTGTACCAACCATTAATCCAAAGTTTTTTAATTTTACACCATAATCTTTTCTTTCAAATACAGTTCCTATATGCTTACCCAATCGAATACTATTATCTTCCATAACTACAATTTCATATTTCATAATTATTTAGCAGCATTAATTTGACTCATTACTTCATCAGCAAAGTTTTCTTCTTTCTTTTCAATACCTTCACCAACAGCATAACGAATCATTGATACAATAGCTCCTCCATTATTCTTAACATAAGCACCTACTGTAACATTAGAATCTTTAATAAATGCTTGTTCTTCTAAACAAATCTCTTTATAGAATTTATTTAATCTACCAGTAACCATCTTTTCAGCTATTTCTGCAGGTTTACCTTCATTCATAACTTGTTCTTTAATTACTTTAGATTCATGTTCTACCAAATCAACAGGAACACTATCTCTATCTACACAAACAGGAGCCATAGCTGCAACATGCATTGCAACATCTTTGGCAATGTTTTCTGTAGTATTATCAAGTACTACTAAAGCACCAATCTTACCTCCCATATGTAAGTAACTACCAAATACCCCGCTATCAGTCTTTTCTACTAATTCACATCTTCTAAAAGATATTTTCTCTCCTATTTTAGCAGTTAAACTAACTAACTTAGCTTCTACAGTCTCACCATTATCATCAAATGCTAGCACTTCCTCTCTAGTCTTTAAATCATTATTGATGATAGTCTCTGCTAAATAATTAACAAAGTTAACAAACTCTTCATTCTTAGCAACAAAGTCAGTCTCAGAATTAACTTCTAATATAACTGCTTTATTATCTTTAACTTCTATCTTACATAAACCTTCTGCAGCAACTCTTGACTCTTTCTTAGCAGCCTTACTAATACCTTTTTCTCTTAACCAATCAACAGCCTCATCCATATTACCATTACAAGCTTCTAAGGCTTTCTTACAATCAAGCATTCCTGCTCCAGTCTTATCTCTTAATTCTTTTACATCACTTGCTTTAAACATAATTTATTCATCCTTTCTATTTTTATACAAAAGGAAGGAGAGTCCCTCCCTCCTCACCTTTTTTATTTAGATAAAGCTTCTATAATATCAGCTTTTTTCATACCTGTAGTAGAAATATTTTTTTCTTTAGCAATTTCTTTTAATTCAGCAACTGTCATTTTACTATAATCTACAGCCTCTTCTTTAGTAGTCTCTTCTTTCTTTTCTTCTACTACTTCTTTTTTCTCTAAGGCTTTAACTTCTTTTTTAGTTTCTTTTCTAGTCTCTTTCTTTACTTCCTTCTTAGCTTCTTTTTTATCTTTCTTAGCTTTATCTTCTTCACTAATATAATCAATTACTTCATTACCATTAACTTCTGCAATAGCATTAGTTAAAGCTCCAATAAGTAATTTAACACTTCTTACAGCATCATCATTACCAGGAATAACATAATCAACCATATCTGGATCACAGTTTGTATCAACTACACCAAATACAGGAATATTTAAGATTCTAGCTTCTTTAATAGCAATCTCTTCTTTTTTAGGATCAACTATAACTAAAGCTTGAGGAAGTTTCTTCATATCTCTAATTCCTCTTAAGTTTTTATTAAGTTTCTCATATTCTTTCTTAAGATCAATAACCTCTTTCTTAGGTAATAAATCGAAAGTACCATTTTCTTCCATCTTTTCGATTTCTTCCATTCTTCTTACTCTTGATCTAATAGTTCTAAAGTTAGTTAATGTACCACCTAACCATCTTTCATTAACAAAGTACATATTAGTTCTAACTGCAGACTCTTCAGCAGCTTCCCCAGCTTGTTTCTTAGTTCCTACAAATAGAACTTTTCCACCATCTTCAGCAATTTTCTTTAAAGCTTCATAAGCTTTATCTATACATTTAGATGTTTTTTGTAAATCTATAATGTAAATATCATCTCTAGTTGTATAGATATATTCTCCCATCTTAGGATTCCATCTTCTTTTTTGATGTCCAAAATGAACACCAGCTTCTAATAAATAATTCATTGATACTACGCTCATATTTTAATCTCCTTTTCGTTATAATCTTCTATTTTGTTCTAAAAATTATCACTGTTTAATCCAATACAGCACTAGATAATTCAATTCCAAAATATGTTTATTTTTCTAAAGCTTCAATTATGTCAGCTTTTTTCATACCTGTAGTTGCAATACCTTTTTCTTTAGCAATTTCTTTAAGTTCTGCAACTGTCATTTTACTATAATCTACTTTCTCTTCTTTTTTTGTCTCTTTCTTAGCAGTTTCTTTCTTAGTTGTAGCTTTCTTCTCAGTAGTCTTTACTTCTTCTTTAGTACTACTACTCTTAACAGTTACCTCATTAGTAGATTTAACTTCACTTGCTTTTATTTTACCTTCTTTACCTTTTTTAGCTACTTCAACTAATTCAGTAAATGCTTTAGGATCATTAATAGCAATCTCACTTAACATTTTACGGTTAACTTCTACACCTGCTTTATTTAATCCTTCTATAAATCTAGAATAACTAATACCATTTTCTCTACATGCTGCATTAATTCTAGTTATCCATAATTTTCTAAATTCACGTTTCTTTTGCTTTCTATCACGAAATGCATATTGACCAGAATGCATTAATTGTTCTTTAGCACTCTTATAAAGTCTATGTTTACTACCAAAGTATCCTTTAGCTTGTTTTAATACTTTCTTATGACGAGCTTTTGTAACTGCTCCATTCTTAACTCTTGCCATACTTCATCCTCCTTAAATTAAATAATGTTCTTTAAACGATTTTGATCTGCTTTAGATAAGCTAGATGCACTTCTTTTCTTTCTATTAACTTTTCTTGACTTATATCCAGTATTATGTCTACTTCCTGGATGTCCTATTTTATAATCATTTTTTCTTTTCTTAAATACTTTCTTACTACCTTTATGTGTTTTTAATTTAGGCATTATAATTCCTCCTTCTACTTATCTTTCTTTGGTACTAAAAACATTGTCATAGTACGACCATCTAACTTTGGATGTTGATCAATTGTTGCATAATCTAGAGTCCTATTAGCAAATTTCTCTAATACTTCTTTACCAAGTTCAGTATGAGCCATTTGTCTTCCTTTGAATCTAATTGTAAGTTTAATCTTATCACCTTTTTGTAAGTACTTAATAACGTTTCTAAGTTTAGTTTCAAAGTCTCCTACATCAATAACAGGAGATAATCTAAACTCTTTTAACTCTGCTTGACTTGCTCTTTGTTTTTTCAAAGCTTCTTTTTCTTTCTTTTGTCTTTCATAACGGTATTTATTATAATCCATTACTTTACAAACAGGCGGATTACCATTAGGATTCATTAAAACTAAATCTAAATTAGCATATTTTGCAAGTGTTCTTGCATCTTCTATAGATTTAATTCCAACTTGCTCTCCATTAGGACCAATAACTAATACTTCTTTAGCTCTAATTTGCTCATTAATTAATTGACTCTTATTATCTTTTGCTATAATTAACACCTCCATATAATTAAGAAAAGTGGATATATTTATACCCACTTAAAAACCAAAATAATAATGTATTATTATATCTAATCTTGGCTTTTTACCTATTGACTCACTTATCAATCAGGTGGTGGGGTATCCCATCTCTTTCCTTTTCTTCAAGTATTGTATGCTAAAAAACTAAGTTTGTCAACAATTTTAATCAAAAAATATTGATTTTTTTAGAGTTTTAGTTTATTATAAAGTCACTACAAAAAATATTTTGTATAATTCGATTGTAGTTTTGATATAATATTAATGTAGATAATATCATATCTACAATCTTGGTCTATTATTTATAATGGATCAAACCCGTGTTGGCACCATGTGCCGCTTAAAAAAG
>CALVUY010000009.1 GCA_944363705.1 uncultured Bacilli bacterium
TAATATTTTTAGATGCTTAAATATTAACAAATTAAAAGAGATTACTCAGAAAACTAAGTAATCACGATTTTATCCTGGCTTTAGTTTTTCTTTTGTTGTAAATTTTTATTACACTTGTTATAATTATTTTAGAAAAGAGGAAGAACTATGAATCAACAAATAATAGAGACTCTAAAGATAGTTATAACTACCTTTATCTGTTCTGCTTTAATAATGCCCTTTATGAAAAGAATAGCAAAACATATAGGAGCGATGGATATACCAAGAAGTGATGAGGGACATAGACATATTCATACGAAAGCGACACCTAAATTAGGTGGTGTAGGAATATTTTTAGCATTTCTAATAGGTTATATGTTATTTGGAACAGAAAGTGTCCAGATGAACTCTATATTAATAGGAAGTTTTATTATAATTTTAACAGGAATAGCAGATGATATTAAGTCGTTAAGAGCAAGGACAAAATTAATAGGACAAATAATCGCTGCTTCAATTCTTGTATTCTATGGAGGATTTCTCTTAAATAACATAACTGCTTTTGGTTATACAATAAACTTTGGATGGTTCTCATATCCTTTAACAATCCTCTTTATAGTAGCATGTGTTAATATAATAAACTTAATTGATGGACTAGATGGATTAAGCGGAGGAATTAGTAGTATCTTCTTCTTAACTATAGGTATAATTGGTTATTTCCAAGGACGTAGTGGTACTTTAGTTATGATACTAACATTTATTATGTTAGGAGCGACTTTAGGCTTTCTTTTACATAACTTCTATCCTGCTAAAATATTCTGTGGTGACTGTGCTATGTACTTAGGATTTATGATAGCAGTAATTACTCTTTTAGAGTTTAAAGGACCAGCCTTAACAAGTTTATTTGTTCCTTTAATGATTTTAGGAATACCAATACTAGATACATTATTCGCTATCATAAGAAGATTATTAAAGCATCAAGCACCATTCTCACCAGACAAAGAACACATTCATCATCAATTATTAGGCATGAACTTCTCACAAAGAACAACAGTATTAATTATCTATGGCTTTAACATTCTATTTGCCTTTGCATCAATCTTCTACTCTTTAAAAGATCCTTTTATGGGAAAAATACTATATATAATTATATTTATAATAGTAGTTTGGTTTGTTTTAAGAACAACAGTTATCTCAAAAAAGAACAAAGAAGTAACAGATAATATTATTGAAAAAGTAGGCGAAGTTATTAAAAAAGAACCTAAATCTAAAAAAATTAAAAATAGGGCTAAATAGCTACTATTTTTTTTTGACAAAATTCCTATAAACTGGAAATATATGGTAAAATTTAAGGGTGTGCAGTATGAGAAGGAGGAGGTAGTAGTGTTAAATTTTATTATATGTGATGATGAAAAAGAATTCAGAGATTTAATCAAAGGTGAGATTGATAAATTCATGATGAATTATGATGTAGACTATAAGAAATATGAATGTGAAAGTTATGAAGAAGATTTTGAAGCTCTTGCTAGAAAAGAAATGGGTTTTAAAGTTTATTTCTTTGATATTAAGACTAAGAATGGTTCTGGATTAGATGCAGCGAGATTCATAAGAGAAGAACTAGATGATTGGAATTCTATAATTATCATTGTAACTGCTTTTGCAGAGTATAGATATGAAGCTTTATCTAACAGACTATATCTTTTAGACTTTATTAGTAAGTTTGATAACTGTAAAACCAAGTTAAAGGAAACT
Organism: uncultured Bacilli bacterium; assembly: GCA_944363705.1. Lineage (GTDB taxonomy): Bacteria > Bacillota_I > Bacilli_A > RF39 > UBA660 > Onthousia. Next base: position 1,729 of record CALVUY010000009.1, read on the forward strand.
TTAAAGATAATTTATAAACAATATAACAGTAGAGAGAAATGCCTTACTTATGAGTATAACTATACTTTATATAAGATAGGACTTAAGAATATAATCTTTATTGAGAAAGAACAAGATAGTAAAAGATGTATTATACATACTGACTATGGAACATTTAAAGCACAGTATACATTAAATGCCATATCAAAAGAATTAGATAAGAGATTCTTAAAAGTACATAAGAGTCTAATTTTAAATACAGATAAAATAAGAAGTTACGATATAAAAGAAAATGAAGTACTATTTGATAATGGTATTACTACTAACTTAATATCTAGATCAGGTAAGAAGGAGTTGATTGAGTATGTTACCACTAATAGTTAAAATAATTGGTTCAATATTTCTAGCCATTTCTTCATTGATAATAGCAAAAAACTTATTAAAAAGTGACGAAAAAATAATAACAAAAGAAAATATCATATTAATAATTCCAATAGTATTAGTAACTTGTATAATGTATAGTCCACAATATTCTTCGCTTTTAACATTAACTATCTATATGATATTAATATTAACAATAAGAAAAATATTAAACACTAATCTCTCAGTATCGATAATATTGTCAACAATATCACTTTTAATTTTTGCAGTAGTAGATGTTTTGTTATCATCTTTAGAAACTGTTTTATTCAATTATGAAACACTAAGAAATGTATGGTATATAAACATATTTAATAATATTTTTATATGTTTAGTATCAATAGGAATTTCAAAGCTAAAAAAGGTTTCAGTTCCATTTGGAAAATTATGTGCAAAAGTTGATAAAAAAAGTTATGAAGAAATTTTCTTTGGTGTAACAATAATAATTGTAATGACATTATTTTATTATAATATAACTAATATTTTTGAACTTAATATTGCTTATATAATAACTTTAATAAGTATGTTCATTTTTATAATATTATATTATTTTTACGCAATAGAAAAATCAAACTATGAACGCTTAAATGAGGAATATAAAATACTTTTAAATTGTGTTCAAACATTTGAAGACTGGATTGATAATGAACAAATGTATAAACATGAGTTAAAAAACAGTTTATCTGTCATTAGAAATATGACAAATAACAAAAATATTATTAAAAAAATAGATAAAATTCTTGGCGTAAATATCTCTATAGATGATGAATATATAGAGAATTTAAAATATATACCTAAAAACAGTATGAAGGGTTTGATATATTATAAAATAGCTTTAGCACAAAAAAATAAAGTTGAAATGGTTATAGAAGTAAGTCAAAATGTTGTAAATAGTTTTAAAAAAATATCAGAGGAAAAGATTAATACTATATGTATAATATTAGGAATATATTTAGATAATGCAATAGAAGAAGCTCAATTAACAAATGAAAAAAAAGTTACAATCGAAATATATGTCATTGAACAGTCATTAAATATAGTTATATCAAATTCTTGCCGAAAAGTAATATCTTTAAAAGAAATGAGTAAAAGGAATTCTTCAACAAAAGGAAGTAATCGCGGTAATGGATTATATTATGTAGGAAAAATATTACGTAAAAATAAGTGGTTAAAATCAAATGCTTTATTTTTAAATAATTATTTCATTCAAAAAATTATAATAAAATAAAAAGAACTCATCAAAGAATTCTTTTTTAGTCCATATTTTTTAATGCTTTAGGTTCATTGGCACACCACCAAAGACATCCCATACTAGCACTTGCAGTAGCTAACATAGCAACAGCTGCTAGAACTTTAGCCATTCTTTTTTTCATTTCCTTTTCATTCCTTTCTTTACTACTATTTATTTAAACATAAAATGTTTAAACCTTTTTATAATTTCTATATGGTTCTTTAAACATTAAATACATAATAGGGGATATTAAGATAGTTTCAATAAGTAATGCAGCCATCAATAAATTACTTATTTCCATACCATTAAACACTATAATAAGTACACTATATAAAACTGCCAAACTACAAGCTGCTACTTTTCTAAGTACTCTTTTCTTCTTATTAGTTAAAGGCCTTTTCCAAGTATCAGCAGGAGCACATATTATAAATGTTATAACTGAAACTATACATAAAATTATTTTTATATTAAGACCAACTTCAATACTAGTAAATAAATAAGGTAGTCCTAAAATTAAAAGTGTACTCGTTATTAAACAAACTATAGACTTACTTGCATGGAAACCAAATCCAGGAAACCTTATAATATTAAAAAGTATTAATGTAATAATAAATTCCTTGATAAATCCTAGAAGAAAAGCAATTAGAAAGATTACTACAAGCTTAGTTATAGTCATATATAGACCTTCTAAACCATAAGCTAATTTTTCTTTATCTTCTTCATTAAGTTTTTTTTGATTACTAGCAATAAAGTTCATAGTATGATTTAAAAATGCTTCCTTCATACCATCCTCCTATGCTATAACCATTATAGACCTATAATATTTCAAAAATATAAACTTTCCATAAAATACAAAATTTGAGCTATTAACTGTATTTTCGACACATTTTTTTATGAAAAAAGCAATTTAAGGCCTAAAATTAACAATTGCCGGTAAATTTCTAAATATTCTTATAACCGTTGTTATAATGGACTCACATCGTTTGAAAAAGAAGTAGCCACCTAAGAAGGAATAGAAAGATGTGGAGGTGAGCCTAGTGATTGGAAAAGTAAAGTGGTTTAATAATGAAAAAGGCTACGGATTTATCGAGTACAAAGAAAACGAAGATATTTTCGTTCATTATTCAACTATTAATTGCGACGGTTATAAAACTTTGTCTGAAGGTCAATATGTAGAATTTACATTACTTGAAACTAGCAAGGGATATCAAGCAGTCGATGTTACACCAATAAAAGAACCAGCTTTAGCAAAATAGTTGGTTTTTTGCTCCTTTTGTGGTATAGTAATATCAAGGAAGGTGATAATATGGAAATAATTATTCGTGGTGACAAAATTGAAGTAACTGCTGCTATGAAAGACTACATCAATGAGAAATTGAAAAGACTAGAAAAATATCTAGAAAATAGTGATAATGTACGTGCTAACGTAGTAGTAAAAGTTAAAGGACATATGCAAACTGTCGAAATTACAATTCCACTTCACAATTTTATTATTAGGTCTGAAGAGACACAGGATGATTTCTATGCATCAGTAGATAAAGCTATAGATGTTATAGAACGTCAAATAAGAAAGAATAAGACTAAGATTAAAGCTAAAGAAGCAAAAACCAGAATTGACTTTAGTATTGTAGATATTGAAGAAGAGGAACATGAAGAAAATAATATTATCAAACATAAGAAAATAGAAGTAAAGCCAATGGATGAAGAAGAGGCAATACTTCAATTAGAATTACTAGGTCATGAATTTTATTTATTTAAAAATGTTGACACTGACAAAGAAGCAGTGGTTTATAAAAGAAAAAATGGTGGCTATGGTATAATAGAAGCCGAGTAAAGCTGAATAAAGTTAAATAACTGAGAATGGTATGAAAATATCATTCTTTTTTTGACAAAATAGCCTTAAAAGCTTTTTATTATCTTTATTTTTTGATAAAATACTATATGCAAGGAGATGTTTATAATGGGATTATTTAGAAAACTATTTGATCATGAATATAAAGAATTAAAAAAGTTTACAGCACAAGCAGATAAAATAGTAGCACTTGATGAAGAGATGACTAAGTTAAGTGATGATGAATTAAAACATAAAACAGAAGAGTTTAAAGAAAGATTAGCAAACGGTGAAACACTAGAAGATATCTTAGTAGAAGGTTTCGCTGTTGCAAGAGAAGCAGCATACCGTGTTATTGGAGAAAAGCCTTTCTATGTTCAAATACTAGGTGCCTTAGCAATTCACTATGGAAATATAGCAGAGATGAAAACTGGTGAAGGTAAAACCCTAACTTGTGTAATGCCTGCTTATCTTAATGCCTTAGAAGGAAAAGGTGTTCATATTATTACAGTTAATGAATATCTTGCAACTCGTGATGCTGAATGGATGGGAGGAATACATAGATTTCTTGGTTTAACAGTAGGTGTTAATACAAGAGATATGTCTCCTAAAGAGAAACAAGAAGCTTATAACTGTGATATCTTATATTCTACTAATAATGAAATAGGATTTGATTACCTAAGAGATAATATGGTAATTAGAAAAGAAAATAGAGTACAACGTCCTCTAAACTTTGCTATCGTCGATGAGGTTGACTCTATTCTAATTGATGAAGCGAGAACTCCATTAATAATATCAGGAGGTGCACAACATAGTGCCAACCTATATATAGATGCTGATAAATTTGCAAAATCTCTTAAAGAAGAGACTGATTATATCTGTGATGAGACAGGTAAAAGTACAATCAGTGTATCACTAACTGATGAAGGTAGTGAAAAAGCAGAGAAAATGTTTAAGATTAAAAATCTATATGAAATAGAAAATGCTACTCTACTTCATTATATTAACCAAGCTCTACGTGCTAACTATGCTATGAAAAAAGATGTAGACTATGTTGTTCAAGATGATGAAATAGTAATAGTAGACCAATTTACTGGACGTTTAATGAAAGGAAGAGCATATAGTGATGGACTTCATCAAGCGATAGAAGCTAAAGAAGGAGTTAAGATTAACCAAGAAACTAAAACACTTGCCACTATTACCTTCCAAAACTTATTTAGAATGTATAAAAAACTATCAGGTATGACTGGTACTGCTAAAACAGAAGAAGAAGAGTTTAGAGATATCTATAATATGTATGTTATCGAAATACCTACTAATAAACCAGTTATAAGAGTAGATGCTCCAGATTTAGTATTCGCAACACGTAGTGCTAAATATAAAGCAATTATTAATGAGGTAAAGAGTCGTTACGATAAAGGACAACCAGTTTTAATTGGTACTATAGCTATTGAAACCAGTGAATTAATTAGTGACTTATTAAAGAAAGCTAATATTCCTCATGAAATATTAAATGCTAAAAACCATGCTCGTGAAGCAGAAATTATTTCTAAAATCGGAGAACATCGTTCTGTTACAATCGCTACTAACATGGCAGGTCGTGGTACTGATATCAAACTATCAGATGAAATAAGAGAACTTGGAGGACTTTGCGTAATAGGTACTGAACGTCATGAATCGCGTCGTATTGATAATCAGTTAAGAGGACGTTCTGGTCGTCAAGGAGATCCAGGTTATACACAGTTCTTTGTTTCTATGGAAGATGACTTAATGATTAGATTCGGTAGTGAACATATTAGAGAAATGATGAAAAGCTTTGGCTTTGGAGATCAAGCTATTCAAAGTAAAACCTTTACAAAAGCAATAGGAACTGCTCAAAAACGTGTAGAAGGAAATAACTTTGATGCTAGAAAACATTTACTACAATATGATGATGTTATGAATACTCAAAGAGAAATCATGTATGGTAAACGTAATGAAATCCTAGATAGTGAATCTATTCATGAAACGGTATTAAACTCTATTCATAATCATGTTACAGACTTAGTTAAATCAAGAAATGCTGATAGTACAATTACTGATGAAGAATTACAAAGTATTACAGATTTTGCTAATGAAAACTTACTAAAGAATGATATAAGTAAAGTAGAATTAGAAAATAGAGATGCTGATGATATAATAGAATATATTTATGAGAAAGCTAAGGGAGAGTATGAAGTTAAGATTAAAGAAGTGCCTGTAGAAATTAGTAATGAATTTGAAAAAGCTTTATCACTACAAGTTATAGATAACTACTGGATGGAACAAATAAATGTAATGAGTCACTTAAGAGAAGGAATTTATCTTCGTCAGTATGGACAAGATGACCCACTAAGAGCATACACTACAGAAGGTTATGGACTATTTGATGATATGCTTCAAAAAATAGATAGAGATATTACAGTATTCTTACTAAAAGCAGAAATTAGACAAAATATTGAAAGAAAACAAGTTGCAAAGAATCAACAGACTAATGATGTTAAAGATACCAAGAAAACACCTAAGAAAGTTAAAAAAGTAGGTAGAAATGACCCATGTCCGTGTGGAAGTGGTAAGAAATATAAACAATGTTGTGGAAAAAATAAATAAAACTTTATTCTATAAGTATTTTGTAAAATTGCATTAAAGGAGAAAAAAATGGAAAGACCTATAACTACGCTATTTATGCTAGAATCATTAGATGGAAAAATAAATAGTGGGAATAGTGATAATTTAGATGCTGATAAAGATTGGTGTCAAATTAAAGGTGTAAAAGAAGGATTACATCAATATTATGAAATAGAAGCTACAACAGATTATTACTCTTTAAATACTGGTAGAGTAATGGCTAAAATTGGCGTTAATGATAGAAAAGAATATCATGAAAAAGTAGATATCAGTTTTATAATTATTGACAATAAACCCCATTTAGATGAACATGGAATCGATTATCTATGTAATTGGGTAGAAAAGTTAATATTAGTAACTACAAATAAAAATCATATATCTTTTTCCTTAAAAGAAAAGTATGAAAACTTGGATATTCTCTATTATGAAGTTTTAGATTTAAAAACTTTATTAACTGATATGAAACAAAAATATAATGCTGAAAAAATAACAATCCAATCTGGTGGAAATTTAAATGGAAAATTCTTACGAGAAGATTTAATTGACTATGTTAATATTGTAATTGCTCCATTATTAGTAGGAGGTAGAGATACTTCTACATTAATAGATGGAGATGCTATTAGTACAGTAAATGAATTAAATAAGTTGAAAGCTTTACAATTAATTGAATGTAATAAATTAGAAGACTCTTATATATGGTTAAAATATAAAATAATTAGATAATAAAAAATATATTAAGAACACTTGTGACCTCATTAAGTCATAAGTGTTTTTTCTGTAAAAATAATACTATACATTTGCAAAGCTGTATGTTAATACATACACATAACTATTAGAACGAGTACACTATTTTACAAAATATTCGTGATTTAATATTATAGAAAATATATAAATATAGTATTCATTCCCTTAAGAAAAATAACATTATAATATATCAATTAGAGGACGGTAAGACAAAGATAGATGTAAAATTAGAAGATAAAACAAACAACAAATGGTTGATTTATATGATACAAGTAAACATAATATTAGTTCACATATAAAAAATATTTTTAATGAAGGGGAGGTAAGTGAGAATTTCAACTGTCAAGAAATTCTTGACAGTTCAAAAAGAAGAAAATAGGAATGTTAACATTGTTCACAAAATACCATTTTATTTAATAGCATATGTAAGAAAAATCTAAATAATATTGTTATAAAAGAAATACTTAGTCAAACTTTAAAAATTAGTTTAAATAAGTATAGATAATCATTTCAATGATATTAGAAATATTGATAAGATATTAACTAAATATTGGAAAGTAAGATAACTAATGACAGCTTTAGGATATTCTAGATGGAGAAATTATAAAAAGATTATTAATAAATCAAAAATATCATGTAATGTTAGTAATAATAATGTAAATGACCATTTTGCCGACGTCGGCAAAATGGTGCCAATGCCAATACAGCAAAAAATCATATAAAAAGTCTATTGTTAAAAAAGTTGATAAGAACTCAACATGTCGGAAACTCCGACATGTTAGATAATAAAAAAGCTATAAGTAATAAAATAGATGATAAAGAAAAACATGAATAGTGTTATATACTAACTAAAAACTGTAAAGTTATGCTAAAAAGTATAACTTTTTTTTTAATTACACATTTTATAAAAATTAAAATGCTATAATGAATATAGAAAGGATGGTAGAAATGAAAGGATTAAGAATATTCCAATATGGTTGTGGAAAAATGAGTGTTTATACTATGAAATATGTCATAGAAAATGGTGGTACTATAGTTGGTGCTGTCGATATTAATCCAGGTGTTATAGGAAAAGATATCGGAGAAATTATGGGAGGAGATAAAGTAGGAGTAGTTGTTGAAAATGCTAATAAGGCAGAAGAACTTCTAACTGAATTAAAACCTGATTGTGTTATCGTTACAACTATGAGTTTACTTGCAGATGTAGAAGATGCTTTAATGGTATGTGCAAAATGTGGAGTTAATGCTATTACTACATGTGAAGAAGCATTTTATCCAATGAACTCTAACCCTACTTTAACAGAAAAAATTGATAAACTTGCTAAAGAGAATAATTGTACAATTACAGGTAGTGGTTATCAAGATGCTTTCTGGGGTAATCTAATTACTACTTTAATTGGATCAAGTCATAATATCACTAAGATAAAAGGAAGCTCTTCTTACAATGTAGAAGACTATGGTATCGCTCTTGCTAAAGCTCATGGAGCAGGACTTACTAAAGAAGAATTTGAGGAGCAAGTAGCTAAAGCCGATGAAATAAGCGATGAAGAAAGAAGAAAAGTAATAGAAAGTGGTGCTTACTCTCCATCATATATGTGGAATGTTAATGGTTGGCTTTGCGATAAATTAGGTTTAACAGTAGTAAGCCAACGTCAAAAATGTGTACCACAATTCAATGATTATGATATTGAATCATCTACTTTAGGAATGACAGTTAAAACTGGTATGGCTACAGGTATGAGTGCTGTTGTTACAACAGAAACAAAAGAAGGTATTACTCTAGAAACAGAATGTATTGGTAAAGTTTACAATAAAGATGAGTTTGATAGAAATGAGTGGACAATCTATGGTGAACCTGATACAACTCTAGTAATTGAAAAACCAGATACAGTAAGATTAACTTGTGCGGCCATTGTTAATAGAATTCCTGATGTAATTGCAAGTGAATCTGGTTTCATCCCAACATCACGTATGGGAGAATTAAAATACATAAAAGAATCTAATAATTAAAATATCCACAATATCTGTGGAAAAAGATAAAGATGTTAGTTTATGCTAGCATCTTTTAAAGTTTAATTTGACGAACAAGAAAAATACCCATATAATATCATTAAAGAAAAGAGGAATTATTATGAGACTTAGTAGATTAAATATTAAAAAGATTAACTTAAATGATATTGATAAGAACTATTCTGGTCAAGATATTTTAATGAAACTAGGAGAACTTTATCAATATGAAAGTGGTATTTATGGATATGGAAATCTTTGGACTAAATTAGAAAGAATTGTTGAAAATATCATTATTGAAGAATTAGATAAAGTAGGATGTATTCAAGTAGAGTTCCCTAAACTACAACCAAAGAAAATATGGGAACAATCTAATAGATGGGATATGTACACTAAAGAAGGAGATATTATGTTTACTCTAGATAATAATCTAGGAGAATATGGTCTTGCCCCAACTGCAGAAGAATGTGCAACCCTATTTGGTGCTGCTAGACTTCCTTCATATAAAAACTTACCTGCAATATATTATCAAATAGGAGAAAAGTTTAGAAAAGAAATAAGAACTAGAGGATATCTATTTAGACCAAGAACTTTTGTCATGATGGATGCCTATTCTTTTGATAAAACAGAAGAAGATATGAAAAAAACATATGATTTAATGCACGAAGCTTACTTAAATATCTTTAAAAGACTAGGTATAAAAATAATGCCTACAGTAAGCGATAATGGTGTAATAGGTGGAAGTGTTGCCGAAGAGTTCCAAGCAGCTACTAAACTTGGAGAAGATACAGTCCTTTATGATGAAGAACAAAATCTAGGTATTAATAAAGAAGTATTAGAATTTGATAATAAAGATGACTATTTAAAACAGCTAAATATTACTGATACTAGTAAATTAAAAGAATATCAAGCAGTAGAGTTAGGTAATAATTTCCAATTAGGAACAAAATATTCAGAAAGTATGAAATTGTTCTATATAGATGAAAATGGTAATAATAAGCCATATTATATGGGATGCTATGGTATAGGATTAGGTAGAATAATCGCTTGTCTAATAGAAAATAATGTTATTAGAAAAGATGATAAAATTAAAGGCTTCACTCTACCTTATGAAATCGCTCCTTATAAAGTACAAATTATATATAATGAAAATAATAAAGATAAAGCTGAAGAGTTATATAAAGAATTAACAGACAATAATATTAATACTATAATCGATGATAGAGAGAATCTAACTATTGGTAATAGAATTAATGATGTATATGTACTAGGAACACCTAAAATGATTATATTAGGTAATAAATTTGATGGAGAAAATTATTGTATAGAAAATACAAAAGATAATACTACTGATACAGTTAATGTATCTGAAATTGTAAAATACTTTAAGAATCTATAAAAGACTCGGGAGGCGAGTCTTTTATTATTTAAACAATATTTTTCTAAGTGTTTTAGAAATATCATCTTTAGTTTCACATTCCTTATAAATACCATCTTCATTAATAATAGTAGCATAATGTTTCCCATTACCAATCCTTGATAAGTCATTTGCAACAATATAGTCTGCTTTATTCTTTTCTCTTAACCTAGATGCAACACTAATTAGTTCTTCTTTAGAAACACCATCTAGTAACTTAAAGCCAATTAATTTTATACTAGGGTCAAATTCTTTAATACTGCTAATAACTTTAGGAGTAAGTCCTAACTTAACCATTAAATTATCTTGATATGATGATATCTTATGGGTATTATCAGTTATCATATCAGGATTTTTTATAACTTCTAAAATAGTTCTTTCTAGTTCCTCTTTATCTAACTCTTTATTATATAATTCACTTGCAATCAAAGATGCAAGCTGTTCTCCAGTAATAGCATACTCTCCATAATAATCACCAACTGCCGCAGAATGTACTATTCCATAAATATCATTATTAGTAATAATATCTTTTAGGGCCTTAAGTAAATCAACAGCAGACTCTGTTTGAACAAATTCAAGCTTTTCACTTTTAGTTCCAGGCTTATAAGCAAGCTTAGGTGATATATAGTATAATTTACCTAATTTCTCTTCTTTCAACAATTCATCTGCAACTATCGCTCCTAAAGCACCAGTAGACATATTTGTAATTTTCATAACAGCATCAATCCTCTCATTAGTAGGACCACTTGTTACAATTATATTTTTACTCATATTATTTCCTCCTTAATTGCATTATACTTAAAAAAATGATATAAGTATAATATATATTATTTATATTAAATATAAGGAGAAATTATATGAATATTAACTATGAACTATATAAAGTATTTTATGAAGTGGTACTAAATGGAAGTATTTCCAAAGCAAGTGAATCTATGTATATATCTCAACCTGCTGTTACTCAGTCTATTAAGAACTTAGAAGAAAAACTTGGAGGTAAACTTTTAATACGAACAAAGAAAGGAATAGTTTTAACAGAAGAAGGAAAAGTTCTATTTGATTATATAAAAAAGGGAGTAGAAAATTTTAAAAATGGTGAAAATGCATTTCTAAATTATCTAAATTTAGATAGTGGCTCTATTAGAATAGGAGCAAGTACAACTATAACAAGAAATATAGTTATGCCATATCTTGAAAAGTTTCATATAAAATATCCTAAAGTAGACATTAAAATAACAAATGATTTAACTTCTAACCTAGTAACTGCTTTAAGAAATGGTGATTTAGACTTATTAGTTGTAAATCTACCTATGGAAGAAAATAAAGATTTAAAAGTTATTTCTATTTGTGAAGTTCAAGATATCTTTGTAGGTAATTTAGACTATTATAATAAAACAAAAGGACAAATAAAAATAGAAGATTTATTTAATTATCCTTTAATTACTCAGAAAGAGCCTAGTAATACAAGAAGATTTTTAAATAAATATTTAAAGAGTAATAATATTTCCACTAATATACCAAATGAGATAGTTAGTTATAGTCTTATTATGGATTTTGTTAAAGCAGGTTTTGGTATTGGATATGCCACTAAAGAATTTATAGAAGATGACCTAAAAGAAAAAAGACTATATGAAATTAAAGTAACACCTAAAGTCCCTAAAAGAGAAGTAGGCATAGTTACATTAAATAAAAGCATCCCTAACTATAGTGCTAAAAAGTTAATTGAATTAATGCAAAGAAAATAAAGTGTGTTATAATAAAATAAAAATGGGAGGTAAATTATGGTTGAAATAAATAAAGAAAAGGATGCAAATGGTTATGATAGATTCAAGATAATAACCGATGATGGAAACTTCAATATAATGTTTGGAGGAAATCTAGACTTATATTGGTTTTATTGGCCAAAAGAAAATATTAATGATTGGCCTTTATTTAAAAAAATTACTATTACAAAAGAAAACTACTTTCTATATCAAAAGATAGATGAACTATATGAAAATATTAAAGAACAAAGGCCTTATCAAAAAAATGAGAAAGATGAATATGCAACTTTTTTAGAAGGATTAGACTTAAGTAATTTAAATGAATCTAAGGAAACAGATTATGCTTATGAAAAATTATTTCAAGATGGTATTATTAAATGGTATTCAGATGATGCTCCACTAGAAGAAGCTAGCAGTTTAGAAATAAAAAAACAAGAAGATGCATATTCTATAACATTTTTTCAAGGCAAAGAAGAATATGATTTTCCTACATATAGTGTCCGCTTTAGAAATAGTGGTAGTAGATATCATCCCTATAATTTTGCTTTTATGAGTATGTATAACGGTTTAAGTGAATATGATCCTAATTATCATCAAATACATATAGAAGAATATTTATATACTAAAAAATTACAAAAGCTAAAAAAATAAGGAGCCAAATTGACTCCTAAATCTATATATATGAGGATCTTCACACTTATCAGTGAACCTTCCTCATTAATACTATATGCAAGTTTCTTTAAAATATACAAAAAAATGCCCATTTTTTTAAAAAGTGTTAGTATATCTACCAAGGAATTGAAGTATATGGAAATAAATACAGGAATGCTTACTTTTGAAGTAACAAGAAGATGTAATGAGAGTTGTCTTCATTGTTGTAAAGGTAAAGCAGAATCTATTGATATGACAAAAGAAATAATTGATAAAGTCTTAAAAAGTCCTAACTATAAGATTAAAGAAATGAAATACTTATCAATAGCAGGAGGAGAACCAACATTAGTGCCTAATATAGTTTCTTATTTAATAGATACCATCATCGAAGAAGATGTATCTATCACTAGTAATATTAATTTTATTACTAATAGTCTTATCTATAGCGATGAAATAATAAATGCTCTAGATAGATTAATGACATATCTAAAAAACAAAGAAAACTGCAAGGACACAAGATTAGTATTTGAAATATCTAATGACCAGTTTCATAAAAGACCAAGCAAAGAAGTATTAGATAAATATAGAAAGTTACCATATATTGATAAAAGTTTCTTCGAACCAAGAGAAATACCTAAAGAAAGAATATTAAATGATGGTAATGCTAAAGAAAATGGAGTTGGTGGTAATAAAACATAAAAAAACTATCTATCTCCTATAGATATAAACTTAGATAGAGATAATCGTACAATTAAAAACGAACTAATCATAACATCTAATGGCAATGTAACATCTACAGTAGGTGGTCCATATAAAGATGAAGATGAGAACTCTTGGGGAAATTTAAACGATAAATATTTTGATAGTATTATACTTGATAAGATGAAGTCTGTTGCCTAATAGACTTCTTTTTATATGATACTTACTTTAAATTTGTTTTGAGTAGCAATAATGCTATCTAAACGCAACAAAGAGTTAGAAAAATTTCTTGCTTTTATGATAAAAAAGTGTATAATAAGTAGCAAACATGAGGGGAGAGTATATATGTTAAAAGATATTTTGATAGAATTAGGTGTACCAAATGATGAAAATATTTTAAAAATCGCTCAACTTGAAATTAGAAAGAATTTAAAAGATGACAATATTAGCACTGCAGATAAAAATCATATTTGGTATAGAGAAAATGACAAAACATATTATGTAGGTGTGATAAAAGAAGAAGATAAAGTTATAGGACTATCTGTTAATACAAAGTCTTCTAATGGTTTTGAGAATTTTACTTATACTAAGAATATAATATTTGGAGGAACAAATTTTGGGTTTAATGAATTTAAAGGATTAGAATATGCAAAAAATATGAGCCGGCTTTTGTCAATGATGCATGCATCAGCTTTTGGAAAAGATCAAGAAGAATTTGAAAACTATATAAAATCATACAGAGATATATTTTCTATTTATGACGATATTCACTATGGAAAGAAAGCAGAGCATTTCACTAACAAAGATATTAAAATTATTGTCTCTGAATTAATAAAAGTTGAAAATCCTGATGTAGATATCTATCTTCCTACATCAAAAGGAATAACCATAGATGAAAATAATAAATTTGGAGTTATTGAACCACATAGTTGTCTAATTTTTGCCTTTGATGATAAAGCTAAACAATACTTATACGATGTGACTAAAAAATGCCCTAGACTTTCATTGCTACCATATACTGATTTTTATAATTTGTGTTATAGTGCAGTAGAATTTAGAAAAGAAAATTCCTTTGAAAATGGTAAGATAATTAATCATGGTAGAATAAAATATTTTGACTTTATCTATTCTGAGGAAGAAAATATATATGATACTATAATATCTAGAAACTTAAGAGAATGTATAAATGATTATGAAAACAAAAACCATTTTAAAACCAAATTAGATTTTCTAGATGATGGTAGTGATATACTAGATATAGAAAAACCATTATCATCATATCAAAAAGTAAAATCTATAAATTCACAATAAAAAGTTGTCTAATAGAATTCTTTTTTCTTTTAATAATTGTTATAAAAATAAATATCTTGTATAATACTAATAAAGAGAGTTGGTAAGAATGAATAAAAATGAACTATTAAGAGAATTAACAAGTGAAAAAGAAGAAATACTAAGTTTATGGAGGTCACTTTGACACTGATAAAAAACTTAAAGAACAAGAAGAACTAGAAAAAGAAACCACTAAGGAAGACTTTTGGAGTGACCCTAGTAAAGCAGAGACTACTATTAGTGATTTAAAGATTTTAAAAGAAAGAACTACAAAACTAATAGACTTAAAGAACAAAATATTAGATTCCTTAGAACTTTTAGAAATGTTAGATGAAGAAAGTGATAAAGAATTATTACAAACAATTGAGGAAGATAACAAAACTATAAAAGAAGATTTAAAGAGTTTAAGTATCTATCTACTATTTAATAAACCATATGATAAAAATAACTGTATCATTGAAATACATCCTGGTGCAGGAGGAACTGAGTCTTGTGACTGGGCTAATATGCTTTATAGAATGTATACAAGATACTGTGAGAAAAAGAACTTTAAAATAGAACTACTTGACTATCAAGCAGGTGAAGAAGCAGGAATTAAGAGTGTCTCTTTTAAAGTAAAAGGTGAATATGCTTATGGTTATTTAAAAAATGAAAAAGGAGTTCATCGTCTAGTTAGATTATCACCCTTTGATTCATCTAATCGTCGTCATACCTCATTTGCAAGTATTGATGTAACTCCAGAAATATCTAAAGATATTAAAATAGATATAAATGAAAAAGACTTAAAAATAGATGTCTATCGTTCAACAGGTGCCGGTGGACAAGGAGTAAACACCACTGATAGTGCCGTACGTATTACTCACTTACCTACTAAAATAGTTGTAACTTGTCAAAATGAAAGAAGTCAAATTCAAAATAAAGAAACAGCTTTACAAGTATTAAAAAGCAAGTTATATGTATTAGAAGAACAAAAAAAGGAACAAGAACTTGCTAAAGAAAAAGGTATTCAATCTAATATAGATTTTGGTAGTCAAATAAGAAGTTATATTTTACACCCATATTCTCTAGTTAAAGACCATAGAACTAATTATGAAACTAGTAATACTAAAGGAGTATTAGATGGAGAGATAGATGAGTTTATTGAAAGTAGTCTAAAAGGAGGACTAAATGAAGAAAGTGATAAAGCAAAAAATTAGAATTAAAGAATTAATAGAATTTATCATAGGTTGCTTTCTAGTTGCACTAGCCTTTAATCTTTTCATGTCACCTAATAACTTAGTAGCAGGAGGAGTAAGTGGTTTTTCTTTAATATTAAAACATTTCTTTGGATTAAATCCTTCAACCATTATCTCTGTCGCTAACGTTTTCCTAATTATATTATCATTCCTAGTTTTAGGAAAAGAAAAAACTAAAGCGACAATACTTGGTTCTATTCTTTTTCCAATATTTGTAAGTCTAACAGAACATTTATCTACTTATATAAGTTTTAAAGAAAGTGAAATGATACTAATCGCTGTCTTTGGTGGAGTATTACAAGGTCTAGGAGCTGGTCTTATATTTAGAGCAGGTTATTCTACAGGTGGAACAGATATCTTAAATATGATAGTCTCTAAAATATTTAAAATTAGTCTTGGTAACAGCATGTTCTTTACTGATGGAACTATCATTGTAATAGGAGCCTTTGTCTTTGGCTTTAATCACTTAATGTATTCACTTATAATCCTTTACTTAATTTCTACCCTAACAGATAAAGTAGTCTTAGGAATATCTGATTCTAAAGCTTTTTATATTATTACTAGTAAAGAAAAAGAAGTTAAAGACTTTGTTATAAATGAATTAAAACATGGTGTTACAGAGTTCAATGCTAAAGGTGGTTTTAACAGTGAAAATCAAACTGTTCTAATGAGTGTAATTCCAACAAGAGAATACTATAAATTAAAAGAAGGAATCCATAATATAGATAAAAATGCTTTCTTTGTTGCCATGGATTCCTATGAAGTAAAAGGTGGTGCCTAGCAGTGTTAAGAATAGATAAAACAAAACTATGGTATAGATATGGAGTTTTAATATTTAGTCTTTTTATCTCATCATTAGTATTTAATCTTTTACTATACCCAACAGACTTAGTAACAGGAGGAATGAATGGAGTTGCCATAATATTAAATCACATCTTTGATATATCTCCCTCATTAGTTATTTTAGTAGGTTCACTTATTTTATTAGGACTAAGTTATCTATTTCTAGGATTAGATCAAACAGCAGGTTCTCTGGTTGCAACCCTAGTTTATCCTTTATTTGTATCTCTAACAGAACCTTTAGCAAGATATATTGTAATAGATACTAGTGACTTAATCTTAATGAGTATCTTAATAGGAATACTACTAGGAATAACTAATGGTCTCATGTACAAAGTAGGTTTTAGTAATGGCGGACTAAATATAATTAGCCAAATAGTCTATAAATACTTTCATATATCTCTTGCTAAAACAACTATGGTAATTAACTTTATAGTTGTTCTAATCGGTGGTGTCTACTTTGGCTTTAATATGATGTTATATGCTTTTATAATTATATATATTAGTGGATTTGTAATAGATAAAGTAATACTAGGAATATCTAAAAATAAAGCTTTCTACATAACAACAAGTAAGGAAGAACAAGTAAAAGAATATCTAATAAATAAATTACATCATACAGTTACAATATTTGATGTTAAAGGTGGCTTCTTACAAAAGAAAAGAAGAGTATTACTAGCAGTTGTACCAACACGAGATTATTTTAAATTAAAAGAAGGTATCAAAGAAATTGACCCTAAAGCTTTCTTTGTCGTAACAGATGCTTATGAAGTAGGCGGAGGAAAGTAGTTTAGTATTAAAAGAAGGAGAAGGTGTATTATGAAAAATGTAATAGATATAACAAACGAAAAATATATAAATGTTTCTATAAGTGCAAATAATGAGGAAATAAAGATTGATAAATATTCAGTAAAAGATTGTGTTCTTGTTAGAACAACCACAGGATTTCCAACTAATTGCATTGTGGAAACACCATACAATAATAAAACAGTTATCATGAATGGAATATCCACAATTCTTGGAATAGAAATAAATAAAAAAATAAGAGAAATGTATGAACCACTTTCTAATGAATTTAAAGAAATAGAGAAACTTACAGAATTAAAATATAGAAATTTAAGACCAACAACTCATTTTTGCATAAACGGATTAGTGACTAATGTAGAAGCGAATGACTTTACTAATCGAGAATATGTTGTTTTCTCTGAATTAGAACCTCAATTAGAAAATGAGTCTCTTGAATCATTAAGAGCAGAAGATACATATTTTTCTAATAATGTTTTAATTTCTAAAATTCTTATGTCTAAAGAACAATATGAAAAAATAAAAGACAACTCTAAATACAGTAGTACTCTAGAAAATTTACAAGTGTTTATCTATGATTCTACATTGTTAAACCAACAAGAAGCTGTTATAAAAGTGCTGCATATTCTTGGAAAAGATGCTTTTATTATTAATAGTTATGGACTTTCTGATCAAAAATTTAACTATATAAAAGGAGAAATACAGTCAGATGCCTTTAATTTACCTAATAAAGCATCACAAATGGCTAAATTAATTTATGATATACGCATCGGAAAAGAAATACTGGGTAAAACATTTGCATTTGAACCACATATGGGATCAGATATTCAAGCGAATGAAAACAAATTAATATATGAAGAAGGTATAGAAGAAGATTTAAATCATACATTTTATTTAATAGAAAACTCATCAATGAGTAATGAAGAAAAGAAAGAATTAAAAGAAGAAATATATTTAAGTATTAATAATAATTCTGGTACTAAACTAAATAAAATAATAAAAAAACTTATATCAAAATTATCTATAGAAGAGATTATAAGTTTAACTCAAAGCTTTAATCAACAATTTATACAAAGTATAGAAAACTATCAAAAAATGACATTATATTATGATGTAGATAGAGTAGATATAATAGATCTAATAAACACTTTAGATAATTATGATGACGTAATTTTTGATGATAATTACTTTGACGAAGAATATGATGATTTTTTAGATGAATATACTGACAAAGCTAATATGTTATAAGACACAAAACACATTGAAGAAAAGCTACGT
Source organism: uncultured Bacilli bacterium (assembly GCA_944363705.1). Taxonomy (GTDB): domain Bacteria; phylum Bacillota_I; class Bacilli_A; order RF39; family UBA660; genus Onthousia. Next base: position 20,603 of record CALVUY010000009.1, read on the forward strand.
TTAATAGCTTTTTTTACTCTAATTTGTCAAACTACCAATAATTTACTATATACATATATTGTCGAAATATGTTATACTGTTCTATGAATAGGATGATGTTAATGGATTTAATTAGAGTTAAAAATGTAAATAAACAATATAAAAATGGTGTAACTGCTATCTATGACTTAAGCCTTAATATAAAGAAAGGTTCTTTTGTCTTTGTAATAGGTGGTTCAGGATCTGGTAAAAGTACTTTTATCAAGATGTTATACCGTGAAGAAAAACCAACTAGTGGGGAAATCTATGTAGGTGGTATTAATGTTGCAAAACTAAGAAATTCTAAAGTTTATAAACTAAGAAGAAAACTAGGTATAGTATTCCAGGATTACCGTTTGCTACCTAAACTAACAGTCTATGAAAATGTTGCCTTTACAATGGAATCAATTGGTGCGACTAAACAGGAAACAAGAAAAAAAGTCTTAAAAGCTTTAGAACTAGTAGGACTTAAAGCTAAGATACATAACTACCCAGACCAATTATCAGGAGGAGAACAACAACGTGTTGCCATTGCAAGAGCGATTGTTAATGAACCAAGAATATTACTTTGTGATGAACCAACAGGAAACCTTGACCCAGACCGTAGTATGGAAATAGTCAAAGTTCTAGAAGAAATCAATAAAACATGTGGAACAACCATCATCATGGCTACTCATGACAAAGAAATAGTTAATAAATTACAAAAAGAAGTTGTACTCCTAAAAGATGGTAGACTTATTAAACATCTTGAGAAAGGTGGCTATGAAGAATGAAATTTTTTAGAATGTTAAGAAGAAGTATAAGAGATGCTTTCAAAAGTGTCTTTAGAAACTTTAGCCTTTCCCTTGCCTCAATTTCTTGTATTACAATTACACTAATTATAGTAGCAATATCAATAATAGTTACTTTCAATGTACAAAACTTCACTAAAGAAATGGAAAAAGATTTAACAATAGTTGTTTTTCTAGATACTGATACAACTGAAGAAGAAGTAGAAGAGATAAGAGATAAATTAGAATCTATGAGTAATGTTGAGTCTTTGACTTATCAAAGTAAAGCTTCAGTAAAAGAAGAAATGAGCCAAGAAAATGAAGTTTTCAATGAAGTAATGAGTACTTGGGATGATGAAGATAATCCACTAAAAGATACTTTTCAAGTAAAAGTAAAAGTAGTTGAAAGAATATCAAACACAGCAAAAAATATAGAGAAGATTGATAAAGTAAGTTCTGTTAAATATGGTGAAGGTATGGTAGATAACTTAATAGAAGCATTTGAAGCAGCACAAAATGTCTCATATGGAATGGTAATAGCTTTAATACTAGTAACAGTATTCTTAATTATCAATACAATTAAACTAACAATTTTTTCAAGAAAAAGAGAAATATCTATAATGAGACTAGTAGGAGCATCTAACTTTACAATTAAAACACCATTTATAATAGAAGGTATGGTTTTAGGACTATTAGGTTCAATTATTCCAATATTAATAGTATGCTTTGGCTATATTGCTCTATATAATCATTTTGATGGTTATTTATATAGTAGAATGATAACTTTAATTGAGCCAGAGCCATTTATCTATATGGTATCAGGAATAGTTTTAGTAATAGGTATAATCGTTGGTATGATAGGTTCAGCTTCTGCTGTTAGAAAATATTTAAAAGTATAAGATAAAAGAGAATAAATGGAGGTGTTTCGATGAAAAAGATAAGTTCTATTATATTATTAATTTTATTAGCAGTATTTATAATACCAGTTAATACAAATGCTAAAACTTTGAAACAACTAGAAGAAGAAGTAAATAAGTTTACTGCAGACCTTGAAAGTAAGAATAATCAAATCGCTGCTAATGATGCTGAAGTAGCAGAAATAAAACAAAAAATAGCTGATTATGAAAATCAAATTAGCTCAATAAAAAGTGAAACAGAGGTTTTAGAGCAAGAAATAGAAGAGTCAAACAACGAAATCGCTGAAAAGAGTGAACAAAGTAAATCTTTATTTCAATATCTTCAAGTTAGTGAAGGAGAAAATGCTTATGTAGAGTATATTTTTGGAGCGACAGATGTTACTGATATGGTTTATCGTATGGCTATAGTTGAGCAATTAACAGAATATAATGAACAAGTTATGGATGATCTTACAAAACTAATTGAAGATAATAAACAAAGAAAAGAAGAACTTGCTGCAAAAAATCAAGAGTTGGAAAAATTAACAGATGAACTAGAAGCAGAACAGTCTAAGATTAATGCCGAAACTGCTGCTATTAAAGATGCAATGCCAAGTGTTGAAAAACAAAAAGAAGAAGCAGAAAAACAACTAGCTTATTATAAAAAACTTGGATGTGGAGAAAATGAAGATATAACATCTTGTGAAATGAGAGTAAATGGTAATTCTGTTCCATCAGCATCAGGATTCTACCGTCCAATGGTTAGCGGTTATGTTACACAAAATTGGATGAATGCTGGACATTTAGGAATTGATTTATCAAATACAAATAAAACAATAGAAATATATCCAGTAGCAAGTGGAGTAGTCTTTGCAAAATACTATGACACATATGGAGCTTTAGTTTTAAAAATAAGACATAATGTTAATGGTAGATATATTTACTCAACATATGCACATTTGTCAGCATGGTATGTAAATGTAGGAGATGTAGTAACACCAGATACTGTAATTGGTAGAATGGGTAATACAGGATACTCTTTCGGAGCACACTTACACCTAGAACTTACAACTTGTGATTGGCATGCAGGTGGTGGTTGTACTTGGGCAACATACCAGAAAAGTACAATTAATCCAAGACAATATATAGGCTTTCCATCAGGACTAAGAGTTTGGTGGAATGGTAGATAATTATGGCATAGGCTAGTCCTATGCTTTTAATATGATAACGTTAGAAGATTTAATAGGAAAACAAATAATAGCAGTAGTTAACTTTAAGCCTATTCATATATCAGAAGTAACAAGTGAAGTTTTAGTACTAGGAGTTGTTTTACTAAATCTAGATAGTAAAGTAGAAAATGGTTTAAAGATATCTTAAAATCTAGTAAAAAACCAAAAAGTAAAAGTAAAATTATGTCAGTAAAAACAAAGTAATAATTGTAAGTTTAAGTATATTGTGATATTATTAAGATAGTAAAAAGAAAGAAGGTAATAAAATGACAAAATATACGTTTACAATTTATTACCTTGGGGGTAGTATTAATAAAAACATAAGTAATAATAAAATTACTTTCTTTCATGGTGAGTTAAGAACAGGATAAATATATTCTGTTCTTTTTAATGTTAAAATAAAGGAGGATAAATATATGGAACCAAAAGAAAAATATGAACAATTAATAGAAGAACAATTACAAGAGCTAAAAAGAGAACTTGATAATTACAGAGCCATGATAAAAAGTGCCGAAATTTTAAGTATGCCTAAAGATGATATACAAAAATATATATCAAACTTATTAGAAAATCAAAAGACACTACTTCTTTTATTTCCCCAATTAACTTCTAACGTGCAAATTATTAATTTCTTTTGGGAAAACAATGCTTTAGAATTAGAGCAAGTTACAATTGCACTAAATAATATATTAACAGATGAGAGAGTAAAAGACTGTCTTAATAATAAAGAAAAGTATGAACTTCAAGTAAAAAAATTAGAGTCAGAAATAAAAGAGTTAGATGAAAAAAGTCTTACCGCTAAAGCTTCTTTTATTTTAAAAGCAAGTATTAGTGATGAAGAAAAAATAAGTATTCTAAAAGAACTTGCTTATGAAAGTTGTAAGAATGCTACAACAAAAGAAGAAAATATCATTAAAGAAAAAGAAAAAGAATCTAAAGAAATAGAGACATTATTTCCTGAAGAAGTAACTGTAAATGTAAATAAAGAAGGACTTAATAAACTAAAAGAAGAATATCTTAAACTTAAAGATAGTATAGAGAGTATTATAAGTAAATACTATTATTTAATAAATGGTAAAGATGAAAAGTATATAAATTACAATAGAGAAATGGCAAAAGCTATTAAAGCACAAGAAAGTCAAGATAATCTAAACCTCTCTACACTTGGTATTGATGAATTTCAATATAAAGATATTTCTATGACAGTATTAATATTAGATATGCTTGAAACAAAACAAGAGTTAGAATTACAACTAGATAATCCTAACACTACTTTAGAAGACATAAGTGACTACTTTAATATTCTTAAAGAAGATTATAATAAAGCTATAGCATTAGATAGCATTCTAACAGAAGAAAAAATAGAAGAAGAAAAAACAACTAATGAAATATATTTTCTACTAGATGAAAGTAATAGTCCTTTCTTTGATATGGATAAATTTAGTAAAGATGATAAAAAACGGTGTCAAGCTCTTATAGAAAAGTTTGAAAAAGGTGTTCATGATCATGAAAAAGGTAAAAAACATACTAAATTTAAATCTAACTATAAGAAAAATAATATCTACATCAATAGAAGTTCCAATATGTGTGTATCTTATATTAGAACTAAAGATAATAAAGTATTAATACTAACTTTCGCTGATTTTAAAGAAGTATTTGATAATACTGAACCAATCGCTTTAAACTTTGATTATCTAATCGATGAGGCTTTAGCTAATATAAAAAATAATAATGTTACTTTCTTAGAAACACAAAAAGAATTTGTAGAATATTTTAAAGAACAAATAAAAACAAAAGGAGATGAACATAAATAATGATAGATGAAAAACTAGATAGTTTATTTCTAAATATTAAAAATGACTGCATGAACCTAATTAGAGAAAAAGATGTGAGTTTAGAAGAGATATCTTTTGCCTTAGGAATCAGTTCTAGAGAATTTATCTCTAATTTTCAAACTAGAATTAAAGACTTCTCCTTTTATTTAGAAACATATCGAATATTAATGGAATGGTAGGTGATATTATGACATTAGCAGAAATTATAAAAACAAAACGTGATAACTTGTATGAAACTTACAATAATATTAATCTTGAAAATAACAAGGAAAAAATTGAATCTTTAAAAGAAGACATAAATAAACTTACAAACTTAATTGAAATACTAAGTAAAGATATAAAAAATATAAAAGATTTACAGTATCAAGATATAAGTAATTATGTTTCTATAAAAGAAGAAGATTTAAATAATATAAAACTTGTTTTAAAAGCTAAGTATGAAGCTAACTTATCAGTTGATTTAACTACTACTCAACTTGAAGTTGTAAAAAAACTAATAGAAGAGTTAGTGGAAAAGAAAGACTCATTAGTAGAAACTGTTAAAAAAGAAGCAGAAAAAGTTAGTAAAATTAAAGAAGAAGTATCATTTATTGAAGAAGCTATTTTAAATTTAGAATACTTATATGAAAAAGTTAATGATAAAGAAGATTATTCCTTGTTAAATTTAGAAGACTTTAAAACTTTATCTATAATACTTGAAGATAAAGATACTTCTTCTAAAATAAAAATAGATTTATTAAGCAGTGTAATTGAATATAACGAAAATATCAAAAAACAAAATAAAAAGATATTAGTAACTACTGATATAGAAGAAGTTAAAGAGTGTTTTAGAAGCTTTGGTTTTAGCGAAGATATGCTAAAATATATTGATAGAAATAAAGAAGAAATATCTAGAAATATAGACTTAGGTAATACACGAGATATATTAACCTTTTTAGGAAACAATAAAATATTAGACAAATTCTCAAAAGGAGCTTTACTAGCAATTGTTTTATATAGTAATGAGAGTACAATTAGCAAACGTTATAAAGATTTAAAAGAACGTAAAGCTCTATTTCCAGCACTTTTTGAGATGCCTAGTATATGGGTAAACAATTTACCTAAAAAAGCAAGAGCGAGACATAAATCTCCATCAGGCAATAGAGGTGGAAGTGGTAATAACCATAGGTTGCGTGGTTATGCTAATATGATTTCTTATGAAGAGATGCTATCTAATGAAGAATACTTGACAAGTTTAGGTCTTAATGTCTCTATTTCTAATAAGACTAATATTAAAGTATTACAAACACCTAGAGAAAAAATAGAAGAGAATGTTCGAACTTATAAAACGTATGGCTTCTTCAACAGAGATATGTCTTCTTTCCCACCATCTGCTTTTTCTTTTTCCAAAGTAGCAGATAAATGTGACAGATTAGTAGAACTAGGTCTATTACATAATTTTAATATTAATTATGCTGTTAGTAATCCATCTGTCATTAATTGTATGAGAGAAGAAAACTTTGCTCTACTATATAAATTAAAAAGAGAAAATAGTATAGAAGATTATTATAATATTATATTTTCGCAATATCAAAGATATAGGCAATTGTTAAATAGATGTTTAACTACTAAATGCTCTAAAAAATTTGGATATAATCTTGGAACAGTTGAAGAAATAGAAGCATTCAAACAAGAAAATTTTATAAATCAAATGAATGATACTTATATTCCTAATGCGAGCAAGTATGAAGAAATAATTACAAAAGAAAATCCTATTACTTATCAAGATGATATATTAACAGATGAAAATATAAAGACTTTAGAAGAAAATTATCGTGTTGATAACAATCCATATCAATATAAAATAGGTGAAGAGATTATCTGTAGATTAAAAGTTTTAAGATGCTATAGTGCTTTAAAAGAGAAAGGTATTACTGATGATAATGCTTTCTTATATTCAGTTACTAGAGGTATGTACCTAGATGAAAAGACATTTAACTTAATTAAAACATCAGTAAAAGGAAGAGGTGAGTATGGATGGAGTATCTAACTAAATATAATCTAACTGCAGAAGATATTAATGATATTATTAACACTATAGATGAAGAGGATAAACTAGAATTAGAGTTAAATGAAGAAAGAGTATCATCGATAATAGATTACTTCTTATCAATAGGACTTACTAATATAAAAGATATTATAATAAATAAACCTAATCTATTTTATGATGATGTTAATTCTATAAAGGAAAGAATAGAAAAACATTCTAATACTAATATTATTGAATTACTTAAAGAAGACTCTATTAACTTTGATTTAATAGGTATGTAAATAAAAGAACTTTAGTCTTTGGCTAGAGTTCTTTATTCATAACTTAATTTAAATGTTTCCTCTTTACAAGTTTTATTTTCTAAACAATATTCTATTACTACTTTAATACCATCTTTGAAATTATCTTTAGTAGCATTTTCAAAAGGACTATACAGACATTCTCCATTATTATTAGGACAGATTTTGCCTTCATAAAAAGAAAGGCTATCAAAAGTATTATTTAAATTATTTAACTTATCAGTATTAAGATAAGTACCACTTAGTTCATTATTAAAGTAAATATGTAGATATAAAGATTCTACACCATTTATTTCTTTTGTTTGTCTAAAATCATCTAAATAAATCCTATTTTCACTATCTGTAAGATAAGCTCTTCCAATTTTAAATTCAAAGTTATTACTTTTACCTGTAAAACTATAAGTAGAATCTTGAAATCTTTGATAAAGTGTAGAATTAATACGTTCAGTATTTTTATCAGGTCTTGATAAAAGCAAAATACTAACAGTAGAGATAATAGTTATTATAGAAATAACTATTATTAAAATAACTAACTTTTTCATAATCGTTCTCCTTTAGCTATATTATAACAGTTAAAAATAGATAAAGGTAGTTTTTATAAGCAAATTTCTTTGTCACTATATAATCTTAATGATATAATACTTGCAAGGAGTGATACCTATGTTTAAATTAGTATCAAAATTCAAACCAAGTGGAGACCAACCAGAAGCGATAAAAGAATTAGTAGAAGGAATAAAAGAAGGTAAGAAAGAACAAGTTTTATTAGGTGCGACAGGAACAGGTAAAACTTTTACCATGGCTAATGTAATCGCACAAGTTAATAAACCTACTTTAATACTAGCCCATAACAAGACTCTAGCAGGTCAACTTTATTCAGAGATGAAAGAATTATTCCCTGAGAATAATGTTGAGTACTTTGTCTCATATTATGACTATTACCAGCCGGAAGCATATGTTCCTAGTACTGATACTTATATTGAAAAAGATTCATCTATAAACGATGAAATAGATGAACTTCGTCATGCTGCAACATCTGCATTACTCTCATCAAAAGATACTATTGTTGTCGCTAGTGTTTCTTGTATCTATGGTATTGGAGAAGTAGAAGAATATAAAAATAAAATGTTAACACTAAGTATAGGAGAAGAAATAGAGCGAAATGAAGTTTTAGTAAAGCTTGTGGAAATGCAATATGCAAGAAATGATTTAGACTTCCATCGTGGTACTTTTAGAGTAAGAGGCGATGTCTTAGAAATAATTCCTACTAATCAAAATCAAACAGGTTATAGAATAGAATTCTTTGGTAGCGAAATAGATAGAATTAGTGAAATAGATGTTTTAACAGGAACAGTAATATCTAATAAGAAAAACGTTAGTATTTTCCCAGCCAGTCACTTTGTAATTAGTGATGATAAATTAAAAGAAGCGATTAAAAGAATAAAAAAAGAGTTACAAGAACGTTTAGAGGAACTTAAGAGTCAAAATAAACTTCTTGCTGCAGAACGTCTAGAGCAAAGAACTAACTATGATTTAGAGATGCTAGAAGAAACAGGTTTTTGTCATGGTATTGAAAACTACTCAGCACCTATGGCAGGACGTAGTCCTGGAGAAACTCCTACAACCCTAATGGACTTCTTTGGTGATGATTATCTTTTAATAGTAGATGAATCTCACGTAACTCTACCTCAAGTAAGAGGGATGTATAATGGAGATAGAGCAAGAAAACAAAACCTAGTTGATTATGGATTTCGTCTACCTAGTGCCCTTGATAACCGTCCTTTAAAGTTTGATGAATTTGAAAAGAAAATAAAACAAGCGATATATGTATCAGCAACACCAGGTGATTATGAACTTGAAAAAACACATGGTAAGTTTGTAGAACAAATCATTAGACCAACAGGACTACTTGACCCAACTATTGAAGTTAGAAAGACAGAAGGACAAATAGATGACTTAGTAGGAGAGATAAATGAACGTATTAAGAAAAATGAAAGAGTCTTAATAACCACTTTAACTATTAGAATGAGTGAAGAGTTAACTAACTACTTAAAAGACCTAGATATTAAAGTAGCATACCTTCATACTGAAATAAAAACTTTAGAACGTTTACAAATCATTCATGACTTAAGATGTGGAATCTATGATGTTGTTGTCGGAATAAACCTATTACGTGAAGGTATAGATATCCCAGAAGTATCATTAATCGCTATATTAGACGCCGATAAAGAAGGATTCTTAAGAAGTGAGCGAAGTCTTATTCAAACAATTGGACGTTGTGCAAGAAATGCTAATGGACATGTTATTATGTATGGAGATAATATTACAGAATCTATGGATAAAGCAATTAAAGAGACAAAACGTCGTCGTGAAATCCAAGAAGCCTATAATAAAGAACATGGCATAGTTCCTAAAACAATAGAAAAAGAAATAAGAGAAGTTATTAGTAACATCGATACAAAAGACTCTACTAAACCTAAGAAGAAATTAACTAAGAAAGAAAAGATGTTAGAACTAGAGAGAATTGAACAAGAAATGAAAGAAGCAGCTAAGAACCTTGACTTTGAACGTGCCATGGAATTAAGGAATGCTTTATTTGAAATAAAGAGTGAATAGTATATTTTCCACAGAAACTGTGAAAAAAGTATAGAAGATAAAAAAGATTATCAACAATATTTGTGGAAAAAGTAATATTTAAAACATTTATTAACAAATATATGGTACAATTCTATTAGAAAGGAAGAGATATAACTGTGGATAAAATAGAACAAGCTAAAATGAATGCTATGGATATTTTAAAAGAGGTTAAACCAATTTATCAAGAAAACCTTAATAACAATTTTGATTTAGATGAGAATACAAGAGAAAGTTTAAAAAGTTTCTTTGATAACACTAGTGAATACGTTTTAATGAAGTCTTTATCTGAATATCAGGAAAAGTTACTAAAACATAAAGAAAAAAATAATATCAGTAATTTTACTATAGAAGTTCTAGCAATATCAAAGTATAATATGACAAAAAGTGCAAGACTATATTTATTATCTTTATATATTGATAAACTAGTTGAATATGATTTTGAAAGTTTAGGGTTAACTAGCATAGATATTATAAAGAAATATACAGCTTATCAGGACATTGATGAACACATTGTTTATGGTATGTTAGATATATTTAGAGAACCTGATGGTTGCTATAAATTAAAGCTAGGTTTTTCACCACTAAAACTCTGTATTAAAGAAAATCAACATAATAGTAAAATGAAAGTATATGGACAGATGATAGAAGAATAAAATAAATTTAGAAAAACACTTGACTATAATCATACTTTGTGGTAATGTATGCTTAAGCACTGGAAAGTGTTTTTCTTTTAGAAAAAAATACAAAGGAAGATGTGTATATGGCAAAGAAAAAAGAAGAAACTAAAGAAATTAAAAAAGAGTCTTTAAAAGAAGTAACTAAAAAAGAAAACAAGAAGACTTCTTCTAAAGGTAAAAAGAAAGAAAAGGTAAGTGTATTTACCAAAATAGTTAACTTTTTTAGTGGTGTAAAAACAGAATTTAAAAGAGTAAAATGGCCTTCAAGAAAAGAAATGGTTAAATACTCTATCGCTACTATAATATTTATTATTTGTTGCTCATTATTCTTCTATTTAATAGATGTAATAATAGCGGCACTTCACTCATTAGGTAAATAGGAAGGAATTGGTTATGGAAAAACAATGGTATGTCGTTAATACTTATTCAGGACATGAAAAGAAAGTTCAAGAAAAACTTTTAATGCGTGCTGAATCTATGAATATGCAAGATTATATATTTAGAGT
>CALVUY010000010.1 GCA_944363705.1 uncultured Bacilli bacterium
ATTTTATAAATTTTAGTTAGATTCTTAACACTAATATAAGACACAAGTATCACCCTCTTATGATTACATTATACTATTTTAAGTAGAAAAAATATAGAGTTTTTTGCAAAAGAAAAGTAGTCTAATAAATATATTACCTACTTTTACCTTTATCAATAGAAATTTCATAAATATTATAACTAAATTATAATCTAATTTTAACAATATTTTAAAACCTATTTTATACATTTCATTATTTTTTGATTTTTAGAGATAACCTTTTCATAACTTTCTTTTATTTCATCTTTTACTTTAATTGGATAATTAGATTCTATATATTCTATAAGTTCACCGCTATCTATACCAAAAACTTCTAAGAAATATTGATAAGCATTAGGAAAATCATTTAAGAATCTATAAATATCAACATCATTCTTTGGTAAACTAACATATGGATTATCATAAACAAAATATGGATTATGTGAAAAACTATTTTCAAAATCTATAACTGGTGTTAAATGTAGGATATCATCTACTATAACCTCTTCCATATTTTTACTATGTCTATCCCATTGTTCCATCATCATATCAATAGAGATTAATTTAAACTGTTCTTCCTGATAAGCCTTAGGTAAGATAGTTAATCTCCTTATATCATATTGATGCTTAAATACTGCATCATCCTTTTGACACTGATATTTTAAATTAGGTTTTCTATAGTTAGGTGTTGCAATTTTAATTTTATTTTCATCTAATAATAACTCTAAATCAGTAGTTTCAAGCCCTATTCTATTACATAAATATCTTCCTACAATCTCATTACAAATTCTAATCTCTGACTGACGTTTAGCATAATAATATCCATCACTTAACTCTCTTAAATATATATGTAAACCTAATGGACTATTATAACTTTTTCTTGTTATATTTAATTTTTCGAAAAAAACATCATCTTCATTAAAGAAATCTCTTCTAACAACATCAGTTCTAATCTTATCACTAGTTAAATCTATCATAGTCTCCCCCCTTTAATTAAGGCATATTATACCAAAAAAAGAAAGAAATTTCAAATTATTTCTTTCCTTCTTTAAATGTTTCACTTAATACTGTTCCTGCTGTTACTAAGTTTTGTAATTCACTAGGAACTATTATCTTAGTAGATTGTCCATTTGCAACTTTAACCATAGCATCATAACTTTTTAGTTTTAATACTGAAGCATCAGCTTTAGCTTCTTTAAGTAACCTAATTCCCTCAGCTTCAGCATTCTTAATTTTAATAATTGCCTCTGCTTCTCCTTCTGCTTTCTTAATAGCTGCTTCTTTCGCTGCTTCTGCTCTTAAGACTGTACTTTCTTTTTCTCCTTCAGCGATTAATACAGCAGCTTTCTTCTCACCTTCCGCTTGTAATATTTTCTCACGTCTTTCACGTTCAGCACGCATTTGTTTTTCCATTGCATCTTGAATATCACGAGGTGGAATAATATTTTTAACTTCAACTCTATTTACTTTAATACCCCAAGGATCAGTCGCTTCATCTAGAATTGATCTCATTTTAGAATTAATGATATCTCTTGATGTTAAGGTTTGATCTAATTCTAACTCACCTATAATATTACGAAGTGTTGTTGCTGTTAAATTTTCAATTGCATTAATAGGATTTTCTACTCCATAAGTATAAAGCTTAGAATCAGTTATTTGAAAATAAACAACTGTATCTATTTGCATAGTAACATTATCTTTAGTAATAACTGGTTGTGGTGCAAAGTCTTTAACTATTTCTTTTAGAGATACAGTAGATGCTACTCTATCAATAAATGGTATTACATAATGAGGTCCTGTACCAAGTGTTTTATAATAAGATCCTAATCTTTCTATTACTTTAGATTGTGATTGAGGAATAACTTTTACTCCTAATACTATAATAACAATAATTACTATTAATATAACCCAAAACATATTAATCACTCTCCTTAATTTCTTCTACTTTAAGTTTTACTCCATTAATAGATAATACTTTTACTTTAGAATTTTCTTCTATTTCTTTATCACTATATGCACTCCACTTCTTACCTAGAACTTTAACTTCTCCTACTCCATCTTTTTCTATTTTTTCAGTCACAACTCCAACTTTACCAACAACTCTATCTAAATTAGTAGGAATTACTTCTCTTTTCTTCATCTTCTTAACAAAAGGCTTTGTTAAAAGCAATAAAAGAATAGAACTAATTGTAAAGACTGCTAGATGTATCATTAAATTGTCAGTCGCTAGAGATACAAATGTTGCAATTAATGCTCCAAGTGAAAACCAAATAGATACTAAGTTTACTGTTGCAAGTTCAAATAAAGCTAATACTACAAATAAAACTAACCAAAAAAGTGTCATAATACTCCTCCTTACCTAAACTATACTATAAATTCTCATAAAATACTACAAAAATATTTAAATTTTTATAGTTTACAAAAAGTGTCTAAGCTATGACAAACAAAGGTTCTTTTACGATTATTTACATTTCATTTACATTTTTTATTTCATTAGTAATTGAAAAGTTTTGTAAAGTATAATACAATAAAAGTGTAAAGGAAAAGGGGAATTTATATGGTAAAAAAATTTAAAATTCTTTTAGTAATTATGTCTTTAGCAGTTACCCTGAGTATTATGAGTAATACATTCTCAAGATATGTATCAGGAGCGACTGGAAATATTGATATGGCTTTTTCTAAGTGGCAAATACTTGTTAATCAAGTTGATATAACAGATGGTAGTTCATCATCAATTGATTTAGTTCCTGTCATAGAAGAAAATGATAATGTTGCTACTAATACAGTGGCACCAGGTACTAAAGGTTATGTTGATATTGATATAGACCCTACTAATGTAGATGTATCATTTAATTATAAAATTGATTTAGCAGTTAAAAATGAAGAAGTTAAGGACTTAATAATTACCAAATATGCAATTTTAGATTCTAATTATATAGAAGGAGATCAAATAGATACTATTCCAATTTTAAATAATAGTATTGATCAAGATTTAATTTATGATAAGACAACAGAAAACTTTAAATTTGAACCATTTACAATGAGAATTTACTTCGAATGGTATGAAGGTGCTGATGAACAAATGGATGATACTTTAGATACCGAAGTTGGTAAAAAAGCTGCAAGTGAAGATATACCTTTAGAAATTACAGCGACTATAAACTTTGAACAAATTACAAGTAATGAAGAAAATGGAGAATCTATATGATTCTTTTTTTTATAATATTTTTCTGATAAAATAGATATAACAAATATTAAAAAAGGAGATATATATGAAATTTAATGATGAAGAAGATAATATTAAAAGAACTGAAGAAATTGTAAAGACTATCGCCCTTTTTGTTGTTATTATTCCTATTATTTTTATAATAACTATTTTTACAATTAAAGATATTTTTACAAGTAGCAATCTAAAATATATGGAAAAGTTTTATATTTTAGATGTTAATAATGAAAATAAAAGTACAATAATAAGCCTTATAGAACAAGAAAAAGATAATATAGGTTTAAATTCAAAACTCTACTGTGATTCATTATATAGAATAGAGTATTATAATATGTTTCCAGATGGTACTCATTATACAATTTATTGTAAAGATGAAGAAAATATCAATTTTGGAATTGATAAAGTTGGTGAAGATGTTTTGAAAAATTACATATATGAAAATGGTTTTTCTGAACTTAAGATAAAATAAATTATAATATTAATTATATTTTCTCTCAGTTCTTTTATATATTTTAATATAAATAACATTAAAAATGGCAATTACTGATATTATAATAAAGAAAGATAAATTACTTTGATTTCTTAAAGATATTCTATATTTCTCATTAAGTTTATATATATATTTATCTAAATCATCTATATATATATCATAATAAAACTTTTTGGGGTGATATTTTCCAGTAATAGATTTGTTAATTATTACTTTTCTATAATTATCGCTTATTTGTATGAAGCTATTATTAACTATTAAATAATTATAATTGTTATAAGTTTTATATTGAGAACCTTTTTCTAACAATTCTTGTTCTAGTTTTTTACCAATACTTGTTGGAACATTGAAATATAATGACATTTTAAAAACATAGTCATTATAATTAATTCCTAATCTAATATTTATTTCTTTTATACTTTTTAATTTTAATAAATTAGTATTATTTAGACTATTTGATACTATTTCTTGTAGTTCATCTGTATATTTCATATCAAAATTTCTTTCATATAACATTGCATAACCTTTATTTAGATATCCATAGTTTTCTTTTCCTACTAATAAAGTATTAAATAATATAAGAAATAAAGATATATCTATTAATAATAAAACTATATAAACTTGTGATGTTTTCATATTTATATTTACCTAATTATCATTTTTTTCTGTATCACAGTCATAAGAATTTTGGGAACATTTTACAATTTTAGTATTTCTTGAACTATCTTTCCCTTCAAAAAATACATACCCATCTTTAACTTCTTTAACCGTTGCATTTTGTAGATTAACTATATTTGATAAATCTTTCTTTTGAGTATTAGTTCCATCTAATGTATATTCTAATACTATACCACCAGAACATCTTGTAACATATAGTTTATTATCAGAAAAATAATTGTAATTTTCATTTTTATAATCAGTAGGGTTACTACAAGAACTAAATTCATCTAACATAATATAATCATTATCATCAACTTCATAAAATAAAGCATTTATTATTTCTTCGCTATCGTTTGGTGTTATATCAGTTACTATATATGTTTCTGTTTGATTAGTATTAGTGTTAGTATAAAAATATAAAGTAGATGTAGTATCATTGTCTTGTAAAGTATAATGTTTAAAATCACGAGTTTCTTCTTCATTACTACACCCACATATAAATATAAGTAAAACAGGAACTAACCAAAGTATTCTTTTCATACCTCATCACCTCTATATACATTTTATCATAATTTAAATAGAAAAAGACTAAAAGAATAACTCTTAGTCTAAATTAGCTTTAGCAACTTCTAATACTGGTACAACACTACATTCATTTGTTTTTACTTCACCATATATCTTAGAATTATTTTCATCCATCTTTACTAATGCAAAGGCCTTATCAGTATTATATTCATTATTAATCCAATAACACTTACTAGTAGTAAAGTATGGGAATGCTTGATTAGAAAATTTAAAATAACCATTACTATTAATCGCTTTATTCACTATCTCATTAAATCTATCATTATAATCTAATTTACCTATAATTACATCTGATAGATTATCTCTTACTAAATATGAAGACTCTACATTATTAGAAACTATATTTAGGACATCTTCTAGTTTAAGAGCTCTTGTACTAACATTCCAGTTACTAGAAACATTACTTAAAAGATTATTATAATCATTATAAGTACCAGAAGCATATGTTCCAAATAAATCTGGTAATAATGTAACATTAACATCCCCTATTTTATTAGATTTATCTATTACATAAGTCTTAAGACAAGTAGAACTTAATTCATTACATACTTTATTTTTCTCTACATCATATAATATTAATTTACCAAAATTATAATCAGTATCAACTTCATCATTACTTAATACATATTGTTCTGCTTTAAGACTTATAACTATTCTAAGAGATGTTCTCATCTCATAATTTGGATCTTGTTTTTTCTTAGCCTCTTCTTCTTTTTGAAAATCATAAGCTTTAGAACCCCATTCACTATCTAAAGAATCATTTTCTGAATCTAATGGCCAAGAAACAGATACATCAAATTCGCTAGTATCATCTTTAGATTTTACAAAATCTTTATTTAAAGATATATTAACGTGAAAAGGAAAATTATGAGATAATTGATCTTCTACTTGTACTGTAGAAGTATCTTTTGTTTTTAACTCTTCATCTAATACTCTAGCAGAATCTATAGAATAACTTACTTTAGCATCAGTATCACCTAAATTATTGATGTTTACTTTTTCTACTACTTGTTCCATTCCAGGATAAACATCATTTAAAGATAAAACAATCTCACTAGAAACAGGTTTACTATCTTTTTCAAATTCTATATACCAAGCTTTTACATCCATTTCTGTAGCAGTGTTAGCAAAACCACTATAAGCAAACCAAGCAAGAGTAATAGAAAGCAGGGAAACTGCTACAAAAAACAAAGATAGAATATTAAGTTTTAAATGTTTGTGTTTAATCTTCATAGGTGTAACCACCACCTTATTCTTTTATTTTTCTTCTTCTTTTGTCTTCTTTTTCAAGCATTGCAGATAATATTTCTGAACCAACTATATATAGTATTGGTATAACTATAAATACAAATAATCCTATATTAGTACTTATAACTTTATATATAAAGGAAAGTATAACAGATTTATAAATTACTTTTCCATATAACTGGTCTTCATAAACAATTGGATCTTCTATTAGATTAGCAATACCTTTTGTATGAAAGTAATACTTTCCATCTGCATCAGTTTCAACATCTACAACTTCGTGAGTTACTACTTTATTAGCAAATGTTCCTTCTTTACCTAAATAACTGATAGTATCCCCTACTTTAATATCTTTAGGATCTACTACTTTAGATATTAATACATCTCCTATATTATATTTAGGTTCCATACTTCCAGAAATTACAGTAAACATTCTATAATCAAAGAAAGAAATTCTATTATTACTAAAACGTTGTAAACATACAACAACAAAGAATAATATTACAAAGATGGTTACTACAACATTTAGTATTATTTTTAATATTCTCAATAATTTATGATAATCAAATTTTTTCATAAATACTTTTGTGTCCTTTCTAAATATTCTTCCATAGCAGTTTTAAATTTCTTTTTAACATCATCGGCATTTACACTAACTGAACGGTTCTTTTTCTCTTCTTTAAGTTCTTTAGCGATTAAAGATAATAACTCTTCTTCTGTTGTTTTATAACCACAACTAGCAAGTAAAGTCATTACTCTATTAATTTCTTCTGTTAAGATAATAGTAGCATATTTAGTCATATTCTTTTTCTCATCTCTTTTTAATCTAGCCATAGAGTCTAATACTGAATAATCAATTAAAAAGGAATGATCAAGAAAGCTTTTCATTATATCAATACTATTATTATCATCACTTTCTTTAGATTCATCTTTTTTATCTAAGTCATAGGTTCTAATAATATCCCATAGTCTAACTGCTATTCTAAAGTTAGGATTTTTAAGAAGTATATTAGTCTTTTTTAAAGGTGGACTTATAAACTTAACGTGTTCTTTTTTTAGTGCTTTAACCATTTCTGATCTATCCCAACTAGATAGATAATCTTTAACTTTTTTTAACCTCTCTTTAGCTTTCTTAATCTCTTCTTCTAACTTTTTATCTTCTTGTTTTGAGGGAAGAGATGTAGACGTCACTTTTACTTCTATATTAACTTTTTCATCTGTAGTTAAAGATGAGGCCTTATATTCTAGTGTCTTATTCTTATTGAGTTCAAAATTATTTAATAACCTCTCTTTACTTGCCACAAACCTTTCAAGATCATTAATTAAGGTATAAAGAAATCTATTTTCATAAATATTAAATGTCTCTTCATTTCTTATATCTAATATCTTAGAAGGTCTAACATCATTTGTCTTTTTATCAACCTCATCAATATATTGTGTATGTTTAGCAAGATCTTTAACACTTGCAACAGTTATTCTTTTAGATCTTTCTACTTTAACAAGATTCTCTTCTTGAATTAATGTTAATTTAGGATTCCTAACAATTATATCTATATAGGGACAAGCAAATTCTATTTCATCTAGCCAATCAAAAGAGATTAAATCTCCATTATAAAGAGATTTATACTCCATATCACTTTCTAGCTTTTCTAAAAACAGATGACTTTTCTTTAGTTTTTCTTCATCATTTTCTATTTTTAAGGCCACGTCTCTTCAACCCCTATCTATCCTATATACTCTTCTTTAAATTCTCTAAATAATCAATACACTCTTTCATAACATTTTTACCAAAGTTTTTATTTAAATAACTAATAAATGGATCTATTTCATCACGTATAAAGGCTACACTTAACTGATCAAATTTACGTAATATTTTCTTAGCAATGAAATAATCTATCGCTTCTATTTCTTTACCACCACAAGCTACATAGATAGCAACAAAGGTATTAAGTTGTTTCATAATACGATTACCAAAGGCAATACGGAAATGCTTAATAACATAATCATCTATATCTTTAACTTGTTCTAATCCTTTATCAGATACTTTATTTTTCTCTATCGCTTCTGCAAATAATCCTTCAAGATAACTAGCATTTAAATTAATAGCATCTTGTTCACGACATTTAAATGGATCTACTTTTATATTGATATCTATAGGCATCGCTCTATCGTATACTTTATCTGTTACCATAAAAGTAGAGTCATCATTATTTATTGTTCCTATATACCATAAATTACCTGGTATTTTTAATTTACCATTAATAATTTTCTTAGGATCATTAGGCCAAGCACTAGGTACTAAATCAACAATCCATTCATCTTTACTAGGCATTTCCAAAATTGATAGGAAATCTGCAAAATAATATTCAACACGAGCTAAGTTCATTTCATCAAGAATGATAGTATGAACATCATCATCAAAACTAGATGTATATATCTCACCAAGTGGTTTAGTTTCATTAAACTTCTTAGTAAATTCATTAAAGTAACCTAGAAAGTCTGATTTATCACGCCAAGATGGTTCTACGGAAGCTACACAAGAATCTTCACTAACAAACTTACCCCAAGCATATGCAAGAGATGTTTTACCTGTACCAGATATACCTTGTAATATTATTAATCTACCACAAGCAAGTCCTGCAAAGAATGGTCTTAGAATAGTATTATCATAATATAGATGTAATTTACTAGCAGCAAAACATCTAAAATCATCTACTAATTGTTCTAAAGTATAATCATTGTTATAGTTTTTAACTTTAAAGCCTTCATATTTCTTATCAATAGCTACAAGTTTAGGGAAACGTATACCCTGGATACCCTCATCATCTTCTTCTTCACTAACATCAGTAGATTCTTCTTCATCTGGATTAACACCTAATTGTGATACTTTCATAGCCATTAATTCATCTTTTTCTTTCATAAGTTTTCTAACTTTAGCATTAAGATTAGCTATTTCTTCTAATAGTTCATCTTTATTAAAGTTATTATGAAGTTTTCTTAATATCGCTCTAATAAGTAAAACTATTAAGGTAACTATAATAGCAATAATTAGAAGGAGAAGTATTACTGCTAATACTACAAATATCTTTTCTCCTCCATTAAAGCTATCTTTATAACTATCTATAACTTTGGCATATTCAGTAAAGTTAAACATCTTTATAATACCATTAAATAGTCCTCCAAAAATCATTACTATTCCATCAAAGAAAACAGATATAAATTCGTAAAAAAATCTAATAAATGTATTCATAATAACACCCCCAACTACTAATTAATCTTATCCATTACATCATCACAAATTACTTTATTGCGAAGATCTTTTGGTAATTGTTTTTTGTCTTCTTCATTTTCCATAAAAATATACTCTACAATATACATAAGTTCCAAATCACTTTCTTTTATTATATTACTACCAATATTTATAGCAAATTTATAACCTTTTTTTATTAAACTTTTTATAACATCTCTTTTACTATTAAGTTCGCTATAGTTTAATAAAACAATAATTGTATTTTTAGCAAATTCATCTTCAAACATTTCAAATATATTACCTATCTTAGTACTCTTTTCATATAAGTCATAAGGTATATATATTAAATATTTTGTAGAGAAGTTACCTTCTAACATATTATTAACAATCTTAGTAGAAAGAATATTAAGTAATACTGCTAACTTATCTTCCGCTACTATTCCTTCATTATAAGTCTTTTCAATAATATAATCGCTATATACTTTACTAAAAGATAAATTATGTTCTATCTTAGTAGCATAAATCTTACTATCACTTATCCTACCGCATTTAAGTTCAAAAAGATTTGTTTGCATCTTATCTAGTGAATATTTAAGCATACTACGATAAGTCTTAGTTATTTTTATTAATTTACTAACTAATTTATCTATATCTTTATCAGTTAAATAATCTGTATTTAAGTATTCTAGTAATTTATCTTTATATCTTTTTTTCTTTTCTTCTAGTTCTTTAACTTTAGCATTTTTTTCTATATAATTAATTATTTTAAAGATTATATTAAACTTTATAACTTTATTTTTATAGTTAATATCACTACCTTTATAATCTTCTATTAATTTATCTTTAACTTCATCTAATAACTCATCAATTCTAGGTACAACATTTCTACCATCATAAGAAACATTAATATCACCACAATGGTTATAGTATTTAGCATCAATATATGACTTTAAGAATGTATCTTTAATTGTTGGTTCATTAACTTTTAGTTCGCTACCAAAATTAATCGTTTTTATTAATTCTTCAAGTTCATCTTCTTTAATTACCATTGCTTTTTCTATAATGTTTTTACATTTTTTTCTTTTATTTTGTAATAGTTCTAAGTTATGTTTAATTACTTCTTCTTTAACCTCTTCTTTGTCATCTTCTTTATTATCAATAATTATTTCATTTTCTTGTTTAGATTCATTTATCTTAGAATATGTCTTTTCGATTTCATCTTTATCGACTTGAATCATTCTAAAGTACATAGTTTTATCTAAATCATCTTCCTCACTTGGAAATAATTCTTCTACTTCTAATAATTCTATATCATCATCATTTCCATTAATCTTATTAACTTTAATTTTAGAATTATTAGATTTAACTTTCTTCAAATTATCTTTTGAATGATCTATTTTCTTTCTAAAACGCATAATAATACGTTCTTGTTTTTTGTCTTCTAACTCATTTTTTTCTTTACTACTTTTTTTAGATATTTTTTCTTTTAGGTTATTTACTTTTTGTTTAATTTCTTCTTCTTTTTTACTATCTTCTTTCTTTAAAGCAAGATTAATTAAGAACAATGTAACAATTAGCGAAATAACAACCCAAGGATTAAAAAGTGTTTTACGTAAAATACCAAAATGAGGTAGTACTTTAACAACTTTTCCTACAATATCATCTTCAGTAATTGGTTCATCTTTACTATTATTAACATCCCCCTTTGTTACAAAAGTATCATTATACTTTTCTATTACTCTATGTGTAGTGAACTCATCCCCTTGCTTAAATGTTATAATGTCATCTAGTTCAATATCATTTGTCGCTTTTACTACAACCCAATCAGCTGCTTCTATTTCTCCGCTCATACTACCAGTTTGAACTTCAAAAATAGAATAATCGAAAAAGCTTGAGTAATCATTTTTTAAGATATTGATTTGAATGTTGTTATATATAGAGATTAACAAAAGAATACCAAAAATAACAATAAAGATGTTTAATAAAATATTGATGATTTTTTCAAGACCCTTTTGTTTCTCTATTTTAACATCTTGCACTAATATCACCCCAATTCACTTCTCCACTACTATAATAGAGTATAGCATAATCGACCAATTTTGACAATTAATTTAATCTCAAAAATTAAAAAAATCACTGAAATTTTATCAGTGATTTTACACTTCTTCTTCATTACCATATTTTATCTCAATTATTAAAGCATATAACTCATAAATAAAGATTAAGAAACATGGTACAAGAACAATAAATAGGAAGCCCCATTGTGATTCTACAACAGATAAGAATGAACCTATACCATTATAGACATCTGTTGGTTTACCTGCTACAAACTTCATAGAATAAGTATCTCCATTAACAAATGATACTGCTTCCTCATCAGGATAAACTTCACCAACTACTCCTATTTGTACTTGAGGATAACCATTACTGTCAACTTTATATGTAAATATTGTTTCACCTGCTTTTATATCTTCAAGTTCTGTAGATTCAACTAAAACTAAATCCCCCTTTTGATAACCCTCCATACTTACTTTGTTATTTAAAATGATAAGAGATGTATCTCCAAATTGAGTAACATTGTAATCATTATAATTTAATAACAATATTGTCATACATAATGCAAATGCAAAATAAGCAACTCCTATAATTGTAAATAAAACCTTTTTTACTATCTTTAACTTCTTCATTTTAACCTCCATCTTAATAATAACATATCTTATAGTAATTAACAACTATTCTCTTCTATTGAAAATGCTGTTTCATCATAAGTTTCATTAAAATTAACTTTATAAAATCTATAATTTATATTAGAATTTGCCTTAACTTTAAATTTAATTTCATTTATATAATTATCTTCATCTTTAGAAGATGAAATAATATTAATATTAGAATTATCTAAATGAAAAACTTTACTGTCCCATTTTAAAGTTAAACATTTATCAGTTGTACTTTTATTAGTAATTATCAAATTACTAAATGTATCAGTCTCTTTATATTTTAAAACTACTTCCTTACTATCAGTTCTTTTTTTATGTAAGATAAAGTCTCCACTCATAGTCTTTTTATAAGGTGATGTTGACTTTACTTTAACATTAACAGTAACATCATTATATTCCTCGTCATTAAGACTATAAATATCAACATATAAATCTTTAGTATTTACTTTAGTAGTATAAGTATATCCATTCATTTCGCATTCACTTTTAGAATAATCACTTACATCTTTTCCATCATTAGTATTATTTACACATACTTCTTTATTTGATAAGACCCCTTCAAAAGTACTCTCATTATTATCAGTAAAACGACATCCTACTTTATCTTTATATTCATCACTAACACTACATTCAGCTTTATACTTAATATCATAAGTAGTAATCGCTTCTTTATTTAAAGAGTTCTTCAAAACTATTTTAATAGGTTCTCCATCATAAGCTTTATCGATATTTTGAACAGGTTCTATATCTAATTTATCACTAGATAGATAAAAGCCTTTAGACTCTAAATAATGATTAAAAGTATGATTAGATACATATTTAGCGAAAGAGAATACTTTAGTTAATAAGAATATAACTATTAGGATGATTAATATAATTATTAAATATTTTCTTATTTTTTTCATAACCTGCATCTCCTAATCTGTTTTTTGATAACTTTTAATATTAATATCAATATAATCAACTAAATCTGTATATTCTAAACTATTATACTCTTCACTAAATTTTACAACTAATTTATAATCATCTTTTTTATCTTCACTATAACTTAAAGTAATAGGAGAAGAATTACATATTAATTTATTTTCATCATCTCTACTATAAGACTCATCACAGTTTAATACTAATTCTTCTTTATCATCTTCTACTTTATATAATTTAATTTCTAAAGGCATAAAGTGAAATGTTTCAAGACCTATAGAATATTTTATATCTACATTACTTCTTTTATTATCTTTATTATTTGTAACACTAAAAGTATAGGACTCTTCATCTCCTGGATTTAAAGATGTTAGAGGAAGTGATATACTATCTGTCTCTTCGGCTTCAAAGATAAACTTTGCTAGGAACTGATTAGTAACTGCTAAAGAGGTATTTGATGTATATTTTGAATATGTTATACCTGATATAAATAATATAGAAACTATTATTACAAGTGCAATTACAATTTTTTTCTTCATCATATCACCTACTTAACAATAAACTTCTCATCAAGAGTTCCTATTTTAGTATTACTATCATATAATTCAAAAACTAATCTATATCCTCCTCTTTCTAATGTAGAAGGACTAAACTTTAATTCTAAAGTATTTTGATAATCTAATGGACTTTTAAAGGCATAATAGACTTTATCATTAACTAGTTCTAAATCATTAGTAATATATTCATTTAAATCTATTAGTTCATAGTCTTGATTAAAAGCTGTAAAGTTTTTCTTTTTATATAATGATACTCTAATATTACCATCAGTCGCTTCTATTTCTTTAGTAATATTAAAGGTAAGTACTTGTTCTTCATTTTCTTTATTAATTATCTTACTAGAAGTATTTTCTACATTAAAACTATAATCATCTATAAAATTATCAACAATAACTGGTATTTCTATTGTATCAGTACTAACTACATCTTCATAAATACCATCTATAGAAGATGCTGTCATAATAGAAAAGTGATATGTTCCTTTCTTTAAACTACTATTATCTATAGATGTTTCTATTTGTAATTTATTAGTATAATCATTCATATCATCTGATAAATTAATTCTAATATAACCACTAGAATCTGGATAATACTTAGTATCATTAAGAGTAAATGAAAGATTTTTCAAGTTATCTTCTTCTACTACATTTTCTTCATCATCTACAAGCTTCATAACTAAAAGAAAACCTTTATCTTGATATGTTGTATCAATAACTTTATCATTTTCTATTTGTTGATAGTTTAATTTAGTTATAAATTCTAACTCTGTTAAAGAATCACTATTATAATTTATATTATTTATATTATCTTCTGTTGTTAAACTTATATAAGCATCTTTAGAAGTATAGATATTAAATGACTTAAGACTATTTTCTAAAGTATTTAGAATAATATCATTATTTTTATCTTTTAATACTATAGATAATTTTATATCTAAAAGGTCTTCTTTTATATCAGTATTTTCAAAAGATAATTTAACAGTATAGTTTTCTTTTATATTACCAGTCTCTATTTCATCAAAAGTACTATCATCATCTTTACCTATTTTTTTAAATAAAGAAAAGTCATAACTAGCTTCTTCTTCATCACTAGTAGTATAAGTATATACTTTCTCGTTATAGTTATCTATTATTGTAATAATAGTATCTTTAGGTAATAGAGTATTAGATACTAAACTATGTTTATAGCCTTCTAAATAGGTTTTATCACCTTCATAAGTAATATTTAAATTAACACTAGATTTATCAGTAATATTAGTATTATCAATACTATTTACTTTATAACCATCTATATTAATATAATCTGTATTAACATAAGTAACATCATCATAATTATCTATTACTTTAACATAAACTATATTTTTACCTATATTATCAAGTACTATTTCCTCATCATAAGGAGTAAATTCAAGTTGTTCTAGTTCTTCTTTAGTCTTTATATCAGGAGAAATATAATAAAGTATATTAGTCACAGTAGATAAATCATCAGTAGCACTTACAGTTAGTGTTTCACTTTTATTAGTATATATCTCATCAACTGTTGTTTTAAAACTATCAAAAGTTAAATCTCCCATTGTTATTGTAATAGAAGCTTCAGTCTTATCAAGTACTAAAATATCTGTATTTATATAGGATACATTATTATCATAGTCTACCGCTTTTACATAAATAATATATTCTCCCATATCACTTATTTCAAATATACCTTCATAAGGATTAAATTCTAATGATTCTACTTCATCTAGTGATAAAGCCTCATTTCCTTCATAAACATAATAATAAATCTCTTTATTTGGTATTAATGATGAAGTATCTGTAATAGCAGCATTTATATTATCTTTAAACTTTATAGATTCTAAATTACTAGAGAAATTATTATAAGAATAATCCCCTAGATTAATTATAGCACTAGAACTACTCTCTTCATCAAAATATAGTAGTGGATAATTATCATTATATGTAAAGAGATTATCTTTATTAGTTTCTAAATCTTCTAAACTTATAAACTCTTTATATGATAAAGTATTTATAAGAAAATCTTTATTTTTTAAATTAGATATATCTGTTATATTAAATGTTCCTGTTACTTCTCCCTTATTAATTACATTTCCTTCTGTATAATAAGAATTATTTACATTAATAGTACTATTATTACTATCATTAATTAAGTAATTACTACTACTAGCATTAAAACTATTAGTAATATCTAGTGTAGAATCTATTACATTACCTATTAGACCAATATTATTAGGGGAAGTTAAAGTACCACTATTATAACTGTTAGTAATAGAAACATCACCTGTAATAGAACCTACTAAACCACTACTTATGTATGGTGAATTAATACTACCATTATTATAGGAATTAGAAATTTCTATATTAGACCCCTTACCTACTAAACCACTACTTATTCCCTTACCATAGATATCTGCTTTATTAATAACATTAGTTAAAGTAGTATTATCGGCCTTACCAATAAGACCTCCTGTTATATCTGTTAGATAAGTAACTTCATATTTTAAATTAGATAATGTGATATTTTGATAATCACCTGAACTAATTTCTAAAGAGTTATAATTATCTAAAGTAATTGAAAAATCATTAGTAGTAATACTATTACCATTAATAGTTAAATTACTTAAATTATTAGTAGTACCAGTTAAAGTAACATTAGTAATAATACCATCTACATCTATATCATTAGGAGTAATTACTTCATTAGATGATGTTAAGTTAATATCATCTAATGAAATTGTTGTATTTAAACTATTACTAGTATCATTACTAATTACATAACCATTATATAAAACATTACTAATACTAGCATTAGTAGCGTTGGATGCAATAGATGCTGTATTATTACCACCATATATTACTGAATTAGTAAAGAATAGATTAGAGACATTACCTTCTAAATTAGTAAAGAAGGAAAGATCAGTTACATTGCTTTCTCTAATATATAAGCCATATATAGTATGACTATTTCCATCTATATGTCCTTTAAAGTTATTAAGAGATGTGAAATTATTTATATTAGAGATAACTGTTCCTTCCCTACTAGAATTATCATATAATTCATTACTATACTCTTTAATATAGTATGTAACATCATCTTTAAGATATTGTAATTTGTTAGTATCATCATATATAAAATATCCATCATTAATGACAATATCATTTTCTATAGAAAAATATGTATCCATATAGTCAGTAGTTTCTAAGTTTTTAGCAAGTAAAGCAAGCTCAGATCCATTACTAATAACATAAGGATCTTCTTTAGTACCACTACCATCTCTATAATTAGATGCCACTGTTCCATCCCATACTGAAACATTATCAGTTGTAATATTACTCTGGAAACGGCCTAAACTTGGTATAGCGACCATAAGTGCAAATATAATAATTAGTAAAATAATTAAACAACATACTCTTGTCTTTTTAGATGATTTTAATCTTTCTATCATACCAATTCTTCCTTTACTCCTATTCTACTATCATATAAATTATAGCATAATTTTACAAATATTTACAAAAGATTTCCATTTTTTCTTTCATTTGACACTATTTTATCAACTTTACACATAAACCAAATTTTTTCTATAGTAGTCTTACTATTTTCTATTTTATTAATTCTTAATATTAAAAGAATTTGATTTAATAAGTTTGTTAAATTATCTTCATCTAAAGCTTCTTCTGTTAGTTTAATACTATTTAAATTATATTTATTAGCGATAATTCTTGCAATGTTTCTCTCATCAAAAAGAGGAAGCCCAGAAACAATAATATTAGTAGTATTCATAGCGAATAAATCAAAGTCTTCACTATATTTAGATATTTCTTCAAAACTATTAGTATCATAAGCTTTAGCGATAGCAAGTTTTTTAAAGTAATCAAAACTATAATATAAATTTAAAACATCCATAATAGTTAAAGTATTACTTAAAGTAGACATAACTTTAGCTTTAAAGTATTCTTCATCATATGTTTTATATAATTTATATAGTTCTTTCGCTTTTAGTACTGACTCTGCCTTTAAGTGTTTTAAGTCATTATCACTTTTAAATTCAAAGAATCCTGGTTTACCACTAAATATTTTTTTATTTATTCTTTCAAGTTCATTTTCTTTAGAATTAATTTTTTCTACTACTTCTTTTAAACCTTTATAAGGTACTTCATTATCATCTTTTGGTACTAAATTTATATATTCATCTCTAAATTCATTAAATAAAGGTAAAAACTCTAAATAGTTATTATATTCTTCTATATTTATCTTTAATTTTTCTAAAACATTACAAACTTTAACCATTTCTTTTTCATTACTAGTATCTACTTCTGTTGGTACTAAAGTATTATAAGCATTAATTCTTGCCTTACTACCTTCTCTTAATTGCTCTATATCTATATCACCTTTTCTTGCTAGAGCGATAATATCATTAACAGTCTCTTTTTTAGCAAGATTTAGATCAATATATAAAGATTTTAATTTTTCTATACAATCATTATAGTTCTCAACTTTATTATTTCTCATCGCTTCTTTTTGTAATTCAAAGATATAAGTTGTAAACTTCTTTTCATTAAGTTTAATTAATTTACGAAAATTAAGTTCTATATGTTCAATTAATTCAGGATTTATCCAGTATATTTGTTCAAATATTTCTCCAACTTTATCATAACTTTTAGTTTTTTTATTACGAACATCTAAAAAGGCACTCATATATTCATGAACATAACAAGTATAATGAAAATCATCTTTAGTAAGAGCTATACCAACTAATTGAAATTTATCTAAAAAGCCATTAATAATATCATTTAGTGAATCAAAATTAAAGGTTGTATAATTATTTATTTGATATAATAAGGTATCAAATCCCATCTTTTCAAAGTAAGTATTTGTTGGATTAAGTAAGAACTTAACGTGCTCTAAATTAATTATTTTCTCATTTAATTTATCAGTATTAACATCACTTACATCATCTTTTAAAGCAAATGAACGACTTTTAGCAAGAAGATAATTTACAAGACTAGTTTTATAGTTTATATATTTATCTTCAATATTATCAATAGTTTGATTTAATTTCTTAACATTAGTTTTAGTTCTTGAAGGCATAGTAGAAACTAAAGTCTTTTTCGCTTCTATATCTTTTTTTATAAAATCTAAAAAATTATTCATCTAAATCATCCTCTTCTATTCTTTGATCATTTAAAAAATGTAAAAAGTCTTCAATTTCTTCATAAGCTTCAATTAAATCTGATAAACTAAGTCGTGATAAATCAAAATCTATTATTTCTTCGTTTTTCATATGTCTCCTCCTTTTTATTCATTAAAGGTAGTATAACCTTCAGTATCTTTAACAAAACTTATTGATATATCTAAATCAGTACCTTCTGAATTTGTTTCTAAACTATCAATATCTTGGCCTTCAACCCATAGATATACTCTAGCCTTAGTAACACCATTAGGTACTTCAAAAATTGGTTCACTAAAATCTTCTTCTGTTATTGTATTTTGTAAGGTAAAATAATTTGGATCAATATTAGGCGAACCTGATACTGTATTAGCGACAAATATTGGCCCACCTGCTCTACTAACTGCATATGTTGGAAAACGTTGTCCATTTACTAGATTAACATTATATTTTCTAGCTCTTTCTATTGATAGATTAGTATGATTTCTACTATTAGGTTCATATATTATAGCATTACAACCATTGTTACAACTAAGATTTTGAACGGCAGTAGCAGGGGCATCTAATGTAGTACTATCTATTTTAACTATACCTACTCTTATAGAATTACCTAATCCTTGCATTTCTTCATTAGCATCTGCTGCTATCGTAATAGATGTAGATCTATCAAAATATAAATTATCGCTAACAGGAGAGCCTGTTTCATTACGTAAAAAGATATCAAATGCTAAGTAATAACTATATTTTTTTCTCTGTGTTTCTTGTCTTTCGGTTGTATAAATAAAACCATTATCGATATCTCTTCTTTGATAAAGTACACCCTCACTTGTAAAAATATTAAAATCAGGACTATTATGATTAGTAATTCCATTAGAAGAAACAGGAACTAATCCATTTCCAACCCATAGACTTTTGTTAGTAGGATATGTATTAACAAGATTATTTAAAATAGTATCTTCAGTTATATCAACATAACTATCGTAATTAATTGCATCTAATGATATTGTTAAACCACTATTTCTGTCAACTGCCATTCTAAACGTTCTAATTCTTACATTTAGTGCAGAAGAAAACCAAGCATAAGTTGCAACTATTAGTAGAATACCAAATAATAATAATGCAATTATTGTTTTTCTTTTACTAATACGGCCAAAGAAAAGTTTATTTTCTTGATTATTACATCTTTTTTTTACTTTCTGACGTTTCTTTAGCTTTTTAGTTGTTGGAGTCTTCTTTTTAGTCACTTTTATACCTCCTTCATAATGTAAATAAAGAGTAATAATTTAATAATATTACTCTTTATTCAACTTATACCATATCTTATGGTTCTTCTACATCAGGTCCGTTTTCTTCTTCATCTGATGGAGTAATATCAGTACTTGGTCCATCGTAATCAATGTCTTCTTCTGTATATCTTTCCTTAGTAAATCCAAAGTTTACAGAAACTTTAGCGCCAAGTTGAGCGAAATCATAGTTATCTATATCTTGTCCTTCAAGATAGATATATACTCTTACTTTAGTAATACTATTTGGTGCAAGTGTCATAAATTGTGGTCTTTTTGCTCCTGCGATTTTTTTCATTGTATCAGTAAAGTTTGGATATTCTACTAATTTATATGGGGCTTTATCTTCTGCTGCAGCATAAGTAGCATAATCTATTGTATTTGCAGCATATGTATTGAATGCAGCTCCATCATAAATATTTACACCATCAGCAACATCAATTCTTCTACTAATTGCATATGTAGGATATGCTGTACCATTAACTATATCATTACAAGTTGTAGTACCATCATCACTAGATGTATATGAACTAGAAGAATAAACATCAGCAGCTGTTCTTGCTAAACAAGATTTATCATACCAATTGATAGCATTTTGAACGTGTGCTGTATCATTTGGTTCCCAAATTTGAGCACTACGACAAATTCCAGTTACTGGAGCAGCTCCATCAGCATCATCAGCACAAGTTATACCAGTAATTGTATCTTGATCTACAGTATCTCCTTCTACACGTCCTATTTGTGCAAAAGCTACTCTTAATGAGTTTTCAATACCTGTATTTGGTACTCCACCTACATCTGCTACTTTTACAGATGAATTTGTATTTAAGTAAATTGCTTCTTCATTATCTGGGTCATTATCAATATAATATTCATCTCCAGATAAGTTTTTAATGAATAAATCAAATGCTACATAACCATCACCTTCAATATAAGCTTGAGTGTTTGGTTCTTGTTCAGTATAGTTATTAACTTGTGCAGATAATAATCTATAACCTCCAGGTACGGCTGTTAAACTTGATTTTTCAAATAATTTCATTCTTGATGTTGTACTATCCATATCTCCAACAGATGATAGAGGTATTAACTCTACACCATCTAATTTATTTGTATTATTGTCATATTGTGTTGCTTCATTAACATCAAGATTATATTTCCAATCAATTCCATCCATTGATAGGAATAATCCTTCTGTTGTAGCAATATTTATATCAAATTCTGATACTTCTACTCGCTTCATTCCTATAAACCAAGCATATGTTGATACAGCTAAGATTATTGCTATTAAAGAACACATTGCGACTAACTTTCTAATTTTCTTAGAATGTTTCTCATTATGTTTCTTCCTTTTCATAATTCCTCCCACTTTTATCATATATAGTACTGAAGGATAATAAGTATTATCCCTCAGTTTATATTGTTTTAACTAAAATTCCAAGCACCATCAGTCTTAGTTGCAGTTTTATCTACTCCACCATCTTTAAATGTAAAGCTTGTTATTGTTTTTGGAACACTAAATTCTCCTGCTCCTGAACTCCAAGTAATTTCCTCTGGAGAGATATCTGTAATTTCACCTGTAGCAGAATATTTTACAGCTTCATTTCTTTTTACATCTTCTGGTAACTCAGGATTTCCATCATAATCAATATCTTCACCATAGAATCTTTCTTTAGTGAATCCAAATGATACTGAAATTTTCTTACCAAGTGATGCAAAGTCATAGTTATCTATATCTTGTCCTTCGATATAAACATATACTCTTACTTTAGTAATACTATTTGGAGCAAGTGTCATAAAAGTAGGACGTTCTACTCCTTGTAAGTTTTTCTCTGTATCTGTAAATGTATCAAGATCTACTAATTTTCCATCAGCAGCTGTTGGTGAAATACTATTAGTATAACCATTATAATCAGCACCATCATACACATCTACTGTATCTGTTTCATCGATAACTCCACTTACTACATAAGTATGATAAGCTGTTCCATCAGTAATTGCACCACAAGCACCATTATATGATGCATCATCAAATACATCATCTGCATTTCTCTTTTTACAAGATGCATTATACCAATTTATAGCATTCTCTACGTGTTTAGTATCGTTTGGCTCCCAGATTTGAGCATTTCTTTGATCACAAATCTTAGTAGAACCATTACTTCCAGAACAATCAATACCAGTAATTGCAGTTGTAGCTACTGTATCTGCTTTAACACGACCTACTTGAGCGAATGCTACTCTAACAGAGTTTTCAATACCTGTATTTTGTTCACCACCATTTGTTGAAGCAGAAGCTTTTGATTCAGGTGTTAAGTAAATTGCTTCTTCATTAAGTGGATCATAATTTGTATAATACTCTTCACCTGATAAGTTCTTAATGAATAAGTCAAATGCTACATAGCCGTCAGTTTCTTGAGTAGAACTGTTATTAATACGGCTAGACATCAAACGATAACCACCTTCAGTAGCAGTTAAACTTCCTTTTTCAAACATAATTAGTTTAGATGTATCAGGGTCCATCGCTCCTACTGTTGATAAAGGTACAAGTCCTTCTCCACCCCAGCTATTAGTGTTACCTACGTAACTAGCATCATTATAATTTGTTTCATTAATGGTTACTGTATCATCCCAATCAGTACCATTAAGTGATAAACTCAAACTTTCTGTTGTGGCAATAGAAATATCAAAACTTGAAACGTTAACAGTCTTCATACCTATAAACCACGCATAAGTAGAAACACCTAAAATTAATGCACACAAAGCTGTTCCAACTG
This sequence comes from uncultured Bacilli bacterium, assembly GCA_944363705.1. Classification (GTDB taxonomy): domain Bacteria; phylum Bacillota_I; class Bacilli_A; order RF39; family UBA660; genus Onthousia. The sequence continues at coordinate 22,913 of CALVUY010000010.1, forward strand.
CCAACTTTTTAACGCGCTTTTCGTGTTTCTTGTTTCTTTGTTTCATAATTCCCTTCTCCTTTTCTCTAATCTTAAAAGAAACTAAACTAGAATTCTAAACTTGTGTTACCTTACGAAAAACCAGGCTTTTTTTCATAAAATAACACGAAATTTTTAGTTTTCGAGTTTAAAATCCCAAAGCATTAGACCATAATGCCTATAATATTATAAATAATACCACCGACTTCTGTATAGGAAATAAACTTAGTGAAAAACATCTTGAAACAACCCATACTATATACACTCCGATATCTTTATAATATAGTTTAATTATAGCAATAACGAATTGAGGAAGTCAATATTTTTTGTCGAATTTTTGGTTATTTTGTAGAAGTTTACAATCTTAATATTAGGGCAAAAAAAGAAGTCTTTTTTGACTTCTTTTATGGTTGTATTTCTTCATCTTCTGATGGAGTAATATCAGTACTTGGTCCATCGTAGTCGATGTCTCCTTCTGTATATCTTTCTTTAGTAAATCCAAAGTTTACAGAAACTTTAGCACCAAGTTGAGCGAAATCATAGTTATCTATATCTTGTCCTTCAAGATAAATATATACTCTTAGTTTAGTAATACTATTAGGTGCAAGTGTCATAAATTGTGGTCTATCAGCACCTGCGATATTTTTCATTGTATCAGTGAAATATGGGAAGCTAACTAATTTATAAGCAGCTTTACCATCAGAATCAGCAGCACTATATGTAGGATATTTACTAGATTCAATACTATTTGCTGTATATTTATTAAATGCTGTACCATCATAAACATTTACTTCATCAGCAACATCTATTCTTCTACTAATTGCATATGTAGGATAACTTGTTCCATTAGAAATTGTATTACAAGTTGTAGTATCACCATCAGTATAAGATGCATCACTATCAACATCAGCAGCTGTTCTTGCTAAACAAGATTTATCATACCAGTTAATTGCATTTTGAACGTGATCAGTATCATTTGGTTCCCAAATTTGTGCACTACGACAAATTCCTGTTACTTGAGCAGCTCCATCTTCATCATCAGCACAAGTCATACCAGTAATTGTATCTTGATCTGTTGTATCTGCTTTAACACGTCCAAGTTGTGTAAAGGCAACTCTAATTGAATTTTCAATTCCTGTATTTTCTACTCCACCATCTGTTGCAACAGTTACACTAGAATCTGTATTTAAGTAAATTGCTTCTTCATTTTCTGGATCATTTGTAACATAATATTCTTCTCCAGATAAGTTTTTAATGAATAAATCAAATGCTACATAACCATCACCTTCAATATAAGCTTGAGTGTTTGGTTCTTGTTCAGTATAGTTATTAACTTGTGCAGATAATAATCTATAACCTCCAGGTACGGCTGTTAAACTTGATTTTTCAAATAATTTCATTCTTGATGTAGTACTATCCATATCTCCAACAGATGATAGAGGAATTAATTCTACATCATCTATTTTATTTGTATTATTTTCATATTGTGTTGCAGTATTAACATCCAAATTATACTTCCAATCAATACCATCCATTGATAAGAACAATCCTTCAGTAGTTGCAATATTAATATCAAATTCTGATACTTCTACCCTCTTCATACCAATAAACCACGCATAAGTTGATACACTTAAGAAGATAGCGATTAAACAGCAAAATGCAGCTAACTTTCTAATTTTCTTAGAATGTTTTTCATTATATTTTTTCTTTTTCATCTAACCATTACCTCCTTAATTTATTTGCCAACTACCATCAGTGTTAGTAGCAGTTTTTAAAGTACCTTCATCTTTAAATGTAAATGTATCAATTGTATTTGGAACTCTAAATTGTTTAGCACCTGAACTCCAAGTAATTGCATCTGGTGTGATATCTGTAATTGCACCAGTAGCATTATAATCAACAGCAGTTACATCTCTAACTACATCAGCAGGTAATTGTGGATCTCCATCATAATCAATATCTTCACCATAGAATCTTTCTTTAGTAAATCCAAATGATACTGATATTTTCTTACCAAGAGATGCAAAATCATAATTATCAATATCTTGTCCTTCAATATATACATATACTCTTACTTTAGTAATACTATTTGGTGCAAGTGTCATAAATGTAGGACGATCAACACCTTGTAGATTTTTCTCAGTATCTGTAAATGTATCAAGATCTACCAATTTACCATCAGCAGCTGTTGGAGAAATACTTTTTGTATAACCATTATAATCTTCTCCATCATATACATCTACTGTATCTGTTTCATCAATTTCACCACTTACAACATAAGTTGAATAAGCAGTTCCATCACTAACAGTACCACAAGCACCTGCATATGATCCTTCATCCATTACACTATCACCAGTTCTTTTCTCGCAAGATTCATTATACCAATTAATAGCATTTTGAACGTGTTTTGTATCGTTAGGCTCCCATACTTGTGCATCTCTTTGATCACAAATCTTAGTAGAACCACCAGTACCAGCACAATCAATACCTGTAATAGTACCAGGATCCTCTGTATCTGCTTCAACACGTCCTACTTGAGCGAATGCAACTCTTACAGAGTTTTCAATACCTGATTTAGCTTCCTCTCCAACCATAGCAGATTTAACTGTAGATTCAGGTGTTAAATAAATTGCTTCTTCATTTTGTGGATCATAATTTGCATAATATTCTTCACCTGAGAAGTTTTTAATAAATAAATCAAATGCAACATAACCATCTGTTTCAGCTGTAGTATTATCTACTTGACTAGCCATTAAACGGTAACCACCAGCAGTTGCAGTTAAACTACCTTTTTCAAACATAATTAATCTTGATGTATCTGGACTCATAGCACCTGTTGTAGAAATAGGAACAAGTCCTTCTCCACCCCAACTGTTAGTATTCCCATCGTAACTAGCAGTATCATAATTTTCTTCATTGATATTTACTTCATAATCCCAAGTCTCACCGTCAAGAGAAAGCATTAAACTTTCAGTACTAGCAATTGAAATATCGAAACTTGAAACATTAACAGTTTTCATACCAATGAACCAAGCATAAGTAGAAACACCTAGGATAATTGCACATAATGCAGTTGCAATCCCGAGTTTCCTTAAGCGTTTTTCATGTTTTTTGTTTCTTTTTTTCATAAAAAAACTCTCTCCTTTTTATTATCATTATACAACTTATTCTTTAGTATATTAACCAGGCATTAATAACTTAAAAGAATAATTTTTTGGCATTAAATGCCATATTATAAATAATATCAATAATAGTGTACAGCAAAAAAACTGCAAAAAACATTCTGTAACTACTTATATAATCATACACCCCGATATCTTTATAATATATTTCAATTATAACAATAGCAATATCAAAAATCAATATTTTTTGTCGAAAATTGTATTTTTTTGACAGAAAAAAACGAGGTAAATTTTTTCCTCGTTTTTATATCTACATACCTGCTTCTTCTTCAGGAGAAGGGGTTATATCAGTACTTGGTCCTTCATAATCAATATCATCTTCTGTATATCTTTCCTTAGTAAATCCAAAGTTAACAGAAACTTTAGCACCAAGTTGAGCAAAATCGTAGTTATCTATATCTTGTCCTTCAAGATAAATATACACTCTTAATTTAGTAATACTATTAGGTGCAAGAGTCATAAATTGTGGTCTATCAGCTCCTGCAATATTTTTCATTGTATCAGTAAAGTAAGGATAATCTACTAATTTATAATTACCTTTAGTATCAGAATCAGCAGCACTATATGTAGCATAATCAGTAGAGTTAGCAGCATAAGTATTAAATACAGGTCCATCATATATATTAACTTCATCAGCAATATCTATTCTTCTACTAATTGTATATGTTGGATAACTTGTTCTATTACTTATTTGATTACAAGTTGTATTATTATCACCACTAGGAGTATAAGATGCATCACTATCAACATCAGCAGCTGTTCTTGCTAGACAAGAAGTATTATACCAATTGATAGCATTTTGAACATGTGCTGTATCATTAGGCTCCCAAATTTGAGCATTACGACAAATTCCTGTTACAGGATATGTACCATCTAAATCATCAGCACAAGTCATTGCTGTGATTGTACTAACTGCTTCAGGTGCTTCTGTACTTTCAATACGTCCTAGTTGGGTAAAGGCAACTCTAATTGAGTTTTCAATACCTGTATTTTGTACTCCTCCATCTGCTGCAACTGTAACACTAGAGTTTGTATTTAAGTAAATTGCTTCTTCATTTTCTGGATTATTATCAATATAGTATTCTTCTCCAGATAAGTTCTTAACGAATAAATCAAATGCTACATAACCATCACCTTCAATATATTCACCAGTAGTATCTTGTGTATCTGTATAGTTATTAACTTGGGCAGATAATAATCTATAACCTCCAGGTACAGCGGTTAAACTTGATTTTTCAAATAGTTTCATTCTTGATGTTGTACTATCCATATCTCCGACTGAAGATAGGGGTATTAATTCTACACCATCTATTTTATTAGTATTATTTGCATATTGTGTTGCTTCATTAACATCTAAGTTATAAGTCCAATCAGAACCATCCATTGATAAGAATAATCCTTCAGTAGTTGCAATATTAATATCAAATTCTGACACTTTAACTGTTTTCATACCAATGAACCATGCATATGTTGAAACACTTAAGAAGATAGCGATTAAACAGCAAAATGCAGCTAACTTTCTAATTTTCTTAGAATGTTTTTCATTATATTTTTTCTTTTTCATCTAACCATTACCTCCTTAATTTATTTGCCAAGTTCCAGTAGTTTTAGTAGCAGTTTTAGTAGTGTCTCCATCTTTAAATGTAAAACTACTTATGTCATTTGGAACACTAAACTTACTAGCTCCACTAGACCAAGTTACACTACGTTCTGAAATATCAGATATAATTCCAGTAGCAGTATATTCTACTTCTTCAGCATTTCTTTGAACATCTTCTGGTAACTCAGGATTTCCATCATAATCAACATCTTCACCATAGAATCTTTCTTTAGTAAATCCAAATGCTACAGATATTTTCTTACCAAGAGATGCAAAATCATAGTTATCTACATCTTGTCCTTCAATATATACATATACTCTTACTTTAGTAACACTGTTAGGTGCAAGTGTCATAAATGTAGGACGTTCTACTCCACGTAAATTTTTCTCTGTATCTGTAAATGTATCAAGATCTACTAGTTTATCTGCTTGTGCACTAGCTGCAATACTATCAGTATATCCATTATAATCTTCACCATCATATACATCTACTGTATTAGGAGAAGTTATTTCATTACCAATTACATAAGTTGAATAAGCAATACCATCAACTACAGGATTACAAGATCCAGTATATGAAGTATCTTCCATTACATTAGCACCTGTTCTATGTTTACAAGATTCATTGTACCAATTAATTGCATTGTCAACGTGTTTAGTATCATTAGGTTCCCAAATTTGTGCAGCTCTTGTATCACAAATCTTAGTAACACTTCCGCCTCCAGCACAACTAATTCCTCTAATAGTATTAGCAACTCCATCATCTTCTACAGTTGCATCAGTAGCTTCAACACGACCTACTTGAGCAAAAGCTACTCTAACAGAGTTTTCAATACCTGTATTTTGTTCTCCACCATTAGTAGATACATCTACATATGATTCTGGAGTTAAATAAATTGCTTCTTCATTTTCTGGATCATTTTCATCATAATACTCTTCTCCTGAGAAGTTTTTAATAAATAAATCAAAGGCAACATAACCAGGTACTTCTGCTGCAGCAGAATTATTAACACGGCTAGCCATTAAACGGTAACCACCTTCAGTAGCAGTTAAACTACCTTTTTCAAACATTATTAATTTAGATGTATCAGGATCCATCGCTCCTACTGTAGAAATAGGAATAAGACCTTCTCCACCCCAACTGTTAGTATTTCCTTCATAAGCATCACTAAAGTTATCTTCGTTAATAGTTACTTCTTGAGCCCAATTTTTTCCATCAATAGAAAGCATTAAACTCTCAGTTGTAGCGATAGAAATATCAAAGCTTGAAACATTAACAGTTTTCATACCTATAAACCAAGCATATGTCGAAACACCTAAAATCAATGCACACAATGTAGTGCCAACAACTAACTTTTTGACACGTTTTTCGTGTTTCTTGTTTCTTCTCTTCATAAAACCTCTTTTCCCTTCTTCTATTCATCATCAATTTCTGAATTAAAGTTCATATGAACTTGGAATTCACCACCAAGTATATTATCAGTACATTCTAAGTCTGATCCTTCTACCCATATAACAATAGTATATTTATCAACTTGTCCTGGACCAAAACTTGCAACGTGATCAAGTGCCACTAAGTTTTCATCTGGATTTTCAAAAGGAACAGTGCCTGGTTCTGGTTCCCCTAACGTTGATAACTTAGCATAGGTAGTCGCTTCCCCATTCTTATAAACTCTAATTCTAACGGCCTCATCGACATTTCTAATAATATCATCGATTACAACCTCACTCCAATAATCGGTTACATCATCTCCTGTATTCTCTACATAAAAAGTATAGGCCAGATAATTATCACCATTGTGTGAGCCTCCTTCTTGATTAGCAATATCAGTTGGTAACCAACGATATGAAATATTGTCAAAAGTCTCAGGTGCTGGTGCTAATAATTCTGATCTATAAACTTTATATAAAGGATCATCGTAAATGATTAACCCTCTATCGAAGTACAAATTTTTATCTAGCGTTATGCTAAAATTTCCTCTATTATAAATAATACCTACAACAATATATAAAATTAGTAATAAAAACAAGATTAATACTAAAGCAATTAATAAAACACGTTTAAGCATCTTTTCGCGTTTAAGTTTTTCTGTTTTTAATTTAACTTTCTTTTGCATTTTAACTACCTTTACCTTTCACTACATACTAATCTTATATCATACACTCCGATATCTTTATAATATAATTAAATTATACTGTCAAGAAAAACAAAAAGTCAATAGAGTTTTGTCGAAATATGTATTATTTTAATATTTTTTGTTACTACTCAGCCATAAATAAATAATTAGTTGACACAAAACTAAAGAAATATGATATACTTAAATTGCGAGATG
>CALVUY010000011.1 GCA_944363705.1 uncultured Bacilli bacterium
ATACATCATGGAGTTACTATCCATGATAAAGCTTTGGTAAGTGCGGCGGTACTTTCTAATCGTTATATTACTGATAGATATTTACCTGATAAAGCGATAGATTTAGTAGATGAAGCTTGTGCAACTATCCGTGTTCAAATGGACTCTGTTCCTAATGCTCTTGACTCTTTAACTCGTAAGATTATGAGACTTGAGATTGAAAGACAAGCGATTAAGAAAGAGAAAGATCAGTTATCTCTTAAACGTAAAGATGAAATAGATAAAGAACTTGGTGAATTAAAAGCTAGAGAGAAGGAATATAAAGAGGCTTGGGAAGAAGAAAAAGGTCTTAATGATAAGATACAATCTAAGAAGAAAGAAATTGAGAAAGCTAGATTTGAACTTGAGCAAGCTGAAAATAGATATGATTTAGAGAGTGCAGCTAAACTACAACATGGTACTATTCCTAAGTTGGAGAAAGAACTTGAAGAATTAAAGAGTCGTGATGAGATGAAATTACTTAGTGATAATGTTACTGAAGAAGATATCGCTAGTGTTATTTCTAAGATGACTAATATTCCTTTAAGTAAGTTAGTTAGTAGTGAGAAAGAGAAACTTCTTAATCTTGAGAATAGTATGAAAAATCGTGTTATGGGACAAGATGAAGCTCTACATTTAGTAAGTGAAGCGATAATTAAGTCTCGTAGTGGAATAAAAGATCCTAATAGACCTATTGGTTCATTCATCTTCTTAGGCCCTACTGGTGTAGGTAAAACTGAAGTAGCTAGAACTCTTGCTTATGAACTTTTTGATGATGAGAAACATATGGTTCGTATTGATATGAGTGAATATATGGAAAAGTTTAGTGTTAGTCGTTTGATTGGTTCTCCTCCAGGATATGTTGGATATGAAGAAGGAGGACAATTAACTGAGGCAGTTAGACGTAATCCTTATAGTATAGTTTTATTTGATGAAATTGAGAAAGCTCATCCTGAGGTTTTAAACCTTTTACTACAAATACTTGATGATGGTAGAATAACTGATTCTAATGGTAGAACTGTTGACTTTAAAAACACCATTATTATCATGACATCTAATCTTGGTAGTGAATACATATTAGATGGTGATACTAGTAAAGTAATGGATGAAGTAAGAAGTCATTTTAGACCTGAATTTATTAACCGTATAGATGAAGTAATTGTCTTTAAACCTCTTACTAAAGATGTTATATACGAAATTCTTGATAAGATTATTTCTGATATAGAGAGTCGTTTAAGTAATAATGATATTCATATTAAATTAACTGATAAGGCTAAGGACTATTTAGTTGATGCTGGTTATGATGTTAATTATGGTGCAAGACCTTTAAAACGTGAAGTTAGTAAAACAATAGAGAGTTTACTTGCTCATCTTCTTGTTAAAGGTACTATTAAGTATGGGGAGACTATTACTTTTGATGTAGTTGATAATGAGTTAATAGTTAAAAAATAGATGTTTTAGGCATCTATTTTTTCTGTTGTTACTACTAACTGTTTATTTTTATCTTTCTTACTGCAAGTAGTTAGTATTAATCTTTGTTTGTTAGTTTTATTTATTTCTATCGTTCCATCTTTAGCTTGTTCTTCTATGCTTGTTACTTTGTATACTAAGAATTTACCTTTATATGTTAGATTAATAGTATCATTTAAATCTATCTTATCTAGATTATTGAAGAATGCAATGTACCCAGGTCCTGAATGAGCTGCTAAGACAATTAGATTTATATCATCATTTAAGATAGTAACATTTTCTTCTACATTGTTATGAGAACTGTTAATATTATAAATACTTTTAGATAAGTTTAATTTCTTTATTGTTAAAGTACCAATTATTTCATCATCTGTTTGTATATTTTTATTATTAATATAATTTGCAGTATTAGTACTATTTTCTATGTTTGTAGTTTTAATACTCTTGGTGTTTGTTTCGGTATTATATATTAATAGACAACTACCTAAGTATGCTGTTAGTAGTAATATACTAACTAAACTTTTTTTTAACAATTAAATATGTAGGTAATATTAAACTTAATAAGTGGTAGTTGTTTTCTTCTGTACTTGTATTTGGTACTTCTATTGATATTGTTTCTTTAGGTGTTTCTTCTTTTGGTATTTTATAATCATTAATAATGTAGTAATAGTCTTTATCTATATCACTTATAAATATTTCAAAAGGTTTAATCTTTGTATAGCCTTCAGTAGTATTAACTTGTACTATTTTGTAATGACCATAGGGTAGAGTTATCTTTGCTATTCCATTTTGGTCTGTTGTTATATTTTTAACTAGATTGTTATCTTTATCATAAATTTCAAAAGTAATATTAGGTTCTGTTTGCATTAACTTGCCATCACCATATAATTTCTTAATAGTTACTTCTTTTTCTATAACTTTATTTTCAATAGTTAAATCTATAGTAGGATTATCTCCTGTAAAGTTTATTTCATATACCTTATCATTAGGTAAATAACCTGTTCCTGTCTTAGTTTCTTTAAGATAGTAAGTACCATAGTCTAAATCAATATCATTACTTGATAAAGATGCTTCCATATTTTCATCTAAAGATATATCTGTTATTTTTTCCATGTTCTTATTATATAGAGTAAATATTGTATCTTTTAGAGATGCTTCACCAATACTATCTGTTGTTCCTGTATCTTTATCAATTTTTTTGATATTTAGTTTTAATTCATTAAAACAGAAAGTAACTTTTGTACTCTTGTTGTAAGGACTTCCTGTAACTGCTAGATGTTGACTATTAGGATTATAGTAGAATAATACAGGTGTTGTATACTTATAATTTCTTGAAAGTTCTGTTTCATAGCATCCAGGAGCATCTTTAGTTACAGTAATAGTGTTCCCATCTACTAATATATCATTTGGTCTTATAACAAAGTTATATAAGACATTATTTGTATCTTCAATTGTGATAGGTTTATTTACTATTCCATAAAATGTTTGATTGTGAAAGCTTGGTACTTTGTAACTATTGGTTATTAGTTCATTTATTCTTGCTATTTCATCATCATAGATGTTTATTTTATTACCATTAAGGGTGTCAGTAAAGTAAAATTCACAGTCTGGTTCTACTGTTTGCCAAATCATAAGTTGAGTTACAGCATACCATTTCATATCATATCCGTGAGATGAATAACCATAACCAAAGCCGATGATATCTCTTAGTTTTTCTAGAGTCTCACTACTTATTTCAGGTAGTGTGTCAACAGTTTCATAGGTGTTATCACTTGGATTAAATACCTTAAATGGTTGTAGACAGTAAGCAAGTCTTCCATCACTTGTTCTTCTATAAGTCCTAGCTTTTTGATAATATTTTGTTTTTGTGTTTTTGTCATATCTAACCATATAGATATTATCAATATACTCTGCTTCATAAAAAGAATCTGTACTTGCATTTACAATAGTTGTTGAACTTATTAAATAAATAAAACTTATAGTTAAGAATAATAATATTTTTTTCATAAATTCCTCCTTTTTTCTTAACGAGGCTTACTCTAGCATGGACTAAAAAAAATTGCAAATTATGAATTTTGTAAATTGATAGTAATTTTGAAGGTCAATTTTGCAAATTCATTGGGCGAATTTAGTAAATTCGGGTAAAAATTTTCTTGAATTTATAAAATTCATATAAATTTTATTTTTTTTGTAAAATTATGTATTTTCTTTATAGTTTTATTGCTTTTTTAATTTTTATAATTTATTATTTAAATAAGGTGTGTTTCTATGGATAAAGTAAAAAAAAATTTAAAGGTGATTAGGTATTTTGGTACATTTGTTATAGTGTTTATTATTTCTTTTGTTGCTATTATTATGTTGTGGCCTGAAAGTTCAGATGAATCAACTTCAACTAATAATTCTAGTATAAAAAAAGCAGTTATAACTAGTAGAGAGCAAGCAAGAGAAGAGATGGAAAAGTTTCTGTTGGAAAAATATGGGGTAGAATATAATGTTAGTTTGCCAGCTAGAACAGATATAGGTGATTTTCATGCTTATTTTTTTAATCCAATTCAAAATTATGTTGAAATCAATGTAGAAACTGGTGAATGTAAAGATAGTGGAATAAATTTCATTGTTAAAGATTATCTAGAAGAAAAAATAGAACCAATAATTAATAGTAATTGGAATGAAAATATACAAGAGGATTCGGTTTACTTTTTTGATGATGTTCCTAGTATAGATTGGCCAGTTGATAGTAATCCTTTAGATATAATTGATAAAGAAAGGATGCGTTTTGAATTAGTTGTTGTTGTTAATACAGAAAGTATTGATAAGAGTGTTGAAGCTGCTAAAGTTAAACAGCTTATTGATTTAGAAGAACTATATAATTTTGATATAACATTTCATTTTTTTTATGCTAATAATGAAGAATATAAACAGATAGAACAAACTTTTAAAAATAATACTACTCATACTGATATAGAATTATTAATGAGTATTGGTGATAATTATTACAATAAATTGGTAATTATACATACACCTAGTAAGAGAGAAATAACTACTGATGAAATAATAAATTTTTTTACAAATTAGATTGTTAATTTTGTTTTTGGATAATGGGAGGTTAAAACTATGGGTAAATTAATTGTAATTGAAGGAGTTAGTGATGGAGTTGGTAAGACTACTCAAATTAAAGAATTATATAATAGATTAGTTAAATCTGGTAGGGAAGTTATTTATCATCATTTTCCTAGTCATGGTAGTGTGGGAGCTAGTTTAGTGGAAGAATACTTAAAAGGAAATTTAGGTAAAAGAGAGAGTATTGGTCCTTATGCAATTAGTAGTTTTTATGCAGTAGATAGATTTTATACTTATCATAATGAATTAAAGGATGCAATTGAAGATGGTAAGATAGTCTTGTTAGATAGATATACAACTTCTAATTTAATCTATCAAGGATCTTTATTTGAACGAGAAAAAAAGGATGAATTTTTAGATTATATAACAGATTATGAATATAATAGACTTGGTCTTAAGAGGCCTGACTTAGTTATCTTTTTAAAATTAGATAAAGACTTTGCCAATGTTCTTAGAAAAAATAGAGATAATGATGGGATTGATGGAGATATTAATGAAAAAGATACTGTTTTTTTAGATAAAGTTTACGATAATAGTTTATATGTGGCAGATAAGTATAACTTTAAAGTAATAGAATGTAGTAAAGATGGGGTGTTACGTAGTATTGATGATATAAGTAGAGAGGTATATTCTATAGTTACGAAAGAACTGGATTTGTAAATTATGTTTGATTATAATATAAAACAAAAAGAAAGTTGGTTATATTATGGGATTAATAAAAAAAGTTTTAAATTTATTAAATGAAAGAGTAATTTATTATGAATTAGATGGTGATGATTCTACATATTCAGTTAATATGTTGAGTTATCTTTTTAAAAGGCATAATTTTTTAAAAAAAGATAAGAAAAAAATTATTATAAAAGATAATGTTAGTTATATTCATTTTAGAAATTTTATGATAAATGGTACTATAGATGCACCTAGTACTAATAGTGTTAGAATTACTAATAAATTTGATAACTTTGGAAGTGTTTATATTTTTTGTAATGGAAACATAGAATTTAATTTTAATGATGAGACTAATAATGCATTATTTGAAGTAAAAGCAGAAAAGGCTAAATATGTATCATATTCTTCTTATCTTAAAGAAGTGAGAGTTGATGATGCTAAGTTAGTTGATATTTGTGGAACTACTTGTTGTTTGGATAGTTTAGATATTAAGAGTGAAAGGTTTAATTATTCTGTTTCTTCTAATGATATTATTTATATGAGTTATGCTGGTAATAATTTAAATTTATCTTCTTCAAGAGGAATAATAAGAAATGTATGGTTGACTAATGTTGAACATTTTAATATGGAAAATTGTTCTTTAGAAGGTGTAAAAGGTTATTTTTGCGTATCTAATATACCTAAAGTTAAATCTTCTCTTTGGAAATTTTCTCAGCCTTTAACATATAATGATGGTAGTGTTGGTAAGAAAGATAATGGCTTTATTTTAGATGATAAAACATTTAATAAAAAAGAGTGTTTTGATTTTGGAAGAGCTTATGTTAGTTATGCTTTATCTAAAGTATTAGAGAAAGTATATGATGATAATGAATATTTAGTTGATGTACATTATAGAAAAGTTGCTAAACAGTTAGATGATTTAGAAAGAGAATACGATAGTAAAAGAGAACTGTTAGAAGAATCAAGAGATGTCTTTGAAAAGGGTGTTGAAAAAGTAAAAATTAAAAGATATGTTGTTGATAAGAACAATAAGAATAAGTCTTTATTTTCAGACTAGTTTTTTCTTTTTTTTAGCATATAATAGAGATAGTTTGAGAGGTGATTGATATGACTGATTTAGAGATTGCTCATAGTGTAAAATTAAAAGATATTAAGATAATTGCTAACAAACTTAATCTTTCTTTAGATGATATAGAAATGTATGGTAAGAGTAAAGCTAAGATTGTTAAAGATAAGGGAGATAAAAATGGTAAAGTTATCTTGGTAACAGCGATTAATCCTACTCCTTATGGGGAAGGTAAGACTACTGTTAGTATTGGGCTTGCTGATGCTTTTAGTAGACTTAATAAAAATGTATGTCTTGCATTAAGAGAACCTTCTTTAGGACCTGTTTTTGGTATTAAAGGTGGAGCGACTGGAGGAGGTTGTAGTCAAGTTGTTCCGATGGAAGATATTAATTTACATTTTACAGGGGATTTTCATGCGATAACTTCTGCTAATAATTTAATTAGTGCAGCGATTTATAATCATATTGAACAAGGAAATAGTCTGGATATTAAGAAAGTAACCTTTAATCGTTGTTTAGATGTTAATGATAGAAGTTTAAGAGATGTTAAGTTAGAGTGTAAGAGTGGTGAATATATAGATCACTTTAATATAACAGCAGCTAGCGAGGTTATGGCTTTGTTTTGTCTTGCTACTGATATAGATGATTTAAGAAGTAGATTATCTAAGATAATAGTTGGTTTTAATAGTAAAAATGAACCTATTTATGTTCATGATTTGAAATTAGAAGGAGCTTTAACTGTTTTACTTAAGGATTCTTTTAAACCTAACTTAGTACAGACTCTAGAAGGAACACCTGCTATTATTCATGGGGGACCTTTTGCAAATATTGCTCATGGTTGTAGTAGTGTTACTTCTATTAAACTTGCTAGGAGTCTTTCTGATTACGTCATTACCGAGGCAGGTTTTGGTAGTGATTTAGGGGCAGAGAAGTTCCTTGATATAGTATGCCCTACTTCTTCTATTATTCCTTCTACTATCGTTTTAGTTGTTACTGTTAGAGCTTTAAAACATAATGGTAGTGGTTCCTTAGAATCAGGTATATGTAATATAGATGCTCATCTTAATCATTTAAAGAATTATAATGTACCTGTTGTTGTTTGTCTTAATAAATTTAACGATGATAGTTTAGAAGATATTAACTATATAAAAGACTATGTTAATAAATTAGGATATCCTTGTGAAGTTAGTAATGCTTATAGTAAGGGAGGAAAAGGAGCGATAGACCTTGCTAAGACAGTTATTAAGTCTTGTGAATCATCTAACAACTTTAAACCGCTTGTTGATAAAAATGATAATATAAGAGATAAAATTAGTAAGCTTAATAAACTTGTTTATAACTCTAATTATGTAGAGTATAGTGATGTAGCAGAAGAAAAGTTAAAACTTATAGATCAATTAGGCCTATCTTATCTTCCAATTTGTGTTGCGAAAACACAATATTCGATAAGTGACGATGCTAAGATGTTAGGTTATCCTAAAGATAATATATTACATGTTAGAGACTTAATTATAAATAGGGGAGCAGGTTTTATTACCGTACTTTCTGGTAAGATTTATACAATGCCAGGACTTCCTAAGAAGCCTAATTATGAAAATATAGATTTAGTAGACGGAGAGATAAAGGGGTTGTTCTGATGAAAAATATAAGTATAGAAGAGAAGATTAAAGTACTAGAACAGTTATATGTTAAAGAAAAAGATGAAGAGAAGAAATTATTAATTTTATATCAGATAAAAAAATATAAGGAGTTATTAGGTGTTAAATCAGAATTACAAAGAGAACTTAATTAATAGTATAAATATCTTTTGTAAAAACATTAATTGTTTAGGCTGTGGAGGTACTTATAATTATCAAACATTTACTTGTGAATACTGTGGTAGTTTTAATGAAGAGTTAAAGGAAAGCTATCTTAAGATTTCTTCTATAATACCTTATTTAAATAAAGATAATATAGATAAAGAGATAACCTTATACTTATATAAACTTGCTAACAGTAGTGATATCTTTAATCATGTTTTAGAACAGTTTGATTTAACTAAAGAAACAAATAGTATTATTAAAGAATTAGAGAGCACTAGTGATTATAGTGATTTAGATATCAAGCTTTTAGAGGGTATTTTTAGTAATGATATCTTCTTGGATATAGATAATGTGTTAAGAGATATAATACTTAGAAATGTAGTTTTAAGAAAAAATAGGCTTAGTAAAGAGATAATAGAAAAAGTAATTAGTCATTTAGTTCTTTCTGATACTAGAAAAATTAGTAAAGATAGTAAATTTTATATTTGTAATTTAGGAGATAAGGTTGAAGGAACAGCTTTTCATTATTATGTTTATTTAGATAGAGATGTAATGGATGGTTTTTATGATAAAGGAGATATTTCAATATTTTATGTTTTACCTCATGAGATGATGCATACTTATAGAACTTATTTAGAGAGTAAAGGTATAGTTGGTAGCATCTATGATATTCTAGCTTTAAAAGAGATGTTACTTAGAGAATATAATCAGGATATCTATTTTAATGATAAAAACTATGTTAAGAATCTTCATGAAATAGAAGCGAATGTTTTTTCTTATCATGCTGGTACTAATTATTTGAAAAGTTTAGGATTTGAAATAAGTGAAGAATCTGCATTAAAACTTTCTGGTATTATTAATAATGATTTAGCAAGATTAGATAATCCTTTAAGAGAGATTGAGGGAGAGCTTGTTAATATTAATGATTTATTCGCTGACTTTATAAAAGATAAAACAGCTTTGTTTTATAAGTATCCACAGTTAAATTATGAATTTAAAGAAGAAAATGGATGTGTTGTCTATAAGAGTAAAAATGAACTTGTAGATGAGATGATTTTTCAGAATAAAGATACTAATATGGAAGAGTTTTATTTTTCTTTGATAAAGAATGCTAATGATAGAGAGAATACTAAAGATGTGAGTGATACTTTGAAAAATTAAAAATATAAAAAGGAGTGATGCTTTATGTTGAAAATATATAATACTGATGTTACTAGTGGAGAATTTAGTAGAATAGATACCTATGAAGTAGGTAGTTGGGTTAATTTAGTTAATCCTACGGAAGCAGAGATAGATGAAGTTGTTAATGCTCTTGGTATTAAGAAGAATTTTATTATGAGTATAATCGATGATGATGAGAAACCTCGTATTGATGAAGAAGATGGGGTTAAGATGCTTCTTTTAGATGTACCTGTTTATGAGACTAAGAATAATATTAAGACTATTACAACACTTCCTATAGGTATTTTAGTTGTTAGGAATGATTACATCGTTACAGTTTGTTTACAGAAATATAGTATTATTGATGAGTTTACTAAAGGTAAGGTTAAAGAGTTTTATACTTATAAGAAAAGTAGATTTATTATTCAAATGATTTATAAACTTGCCTTACTCTATTTAAAAATGTTAAGAGAGATAGATAATAAAATAGAATTAGCTGAATCTAATATTTTAAATGCTACTAAGAATCAAGAACTTTTAAATTTACTTTCTATTGAAAATAGTTTAACTTATATTATTACAGCTTTAAAGTCTAATGGTGTTGTGCTTGATAAGATATTAAAAGGTAATGTTATAGAACTTTATGAAGAAGATGAAGATTTGCTTGAGGATGCCATTATTGAAAATAACCAGGCAATTGAGATGGCTGATTTATATAGAGGAATTTTATCTAGTACTACTGATACTGTTGCTACTATTATTTCTAATAATCTTAATACTATTATGAAATTTTTAGCAGGTATTACAATTGTTTTTTCTATTCCTACAATGGTAGCTTCTTTTATGGGAATGAATGTTACTTTTGGTAAGTTTGCTGATAATCCTTATGCTTTTGTTTTACTACTTCTATTATCATTACTCTTATCACTTATAGTTGCTCTTATCTTAAAAAAGAAAAATATGTTATAAAAAAACTTCCTTTTGGGGAAGTTTTAATTTGTTTGAGTATTATTTTCGTTTTCTGAAGTAGGAGGATTTTGTTCTTCAGATTGTGGTGTATTTGTATTAGTATTTTCTCCTATATCAGTAGATAAAGTAGGTTGTGTTTCAGTTACTACAATAGTACCAGTATAAATGCTATTATTGTATGTAATTGTATATTGATAACTACCTGCTTTGTTTACATTAACCTTGCTAAGATCAATTAGCATAGTTGCTTTTATATCATCAGTAAGGGTCTCTATTACATAGTTACTTACATCAGTTGGTAAAGCAGTACCTACATTTATATTTACAGTTTTTAAAGTTATACTTTGTAAAATATTTGTATTTACTTCTTTTTCTTTTACAACAATGATACCTTGATAAACTTTCTTTTTGTATGTTACTGTGTAATTGTAAGTTCCAGGTTCAGTAACATTGACACCGCTTGTATCAAGCTTTAGATTTGCAAGAACTTCATCTGAAACAGCACTATCTAAATAGTCAATTATCTTGACACTTAGAGGTGTATTAGCTTCAATGGTTAAATTTTTTAACTTTATGTCAATATCGCTCTCTTTACTTACTTGTTTTTGTTCTACAACAACTAGTATTTGTTCTTTGACATTATTTGCTTGCAATGAATTATACATTATACCTGATGAAATACAAAGAATTCCAAGTAAGGAAAGAGCACTTACAGTTATAATTCTAACATGTTTATCCATATATATCATCCTTTACTCTTATAACCATTATAATCTAAGTAATGTTAATTGACAAGAAAAAATAGTGATTACTTTACATAATTCACTATTTACGATTATTTTTATATCCTTGATACCAATTATTAAGTGAATCTCCCATATCATTTAATATGTTTTTTCCACCATCTTTTATACTATCTATTAAGTCTCCGATATTATTATAATTTTCTGTTCCGATAAGTTGTTCAATACTTGTTAAAATATTATAATAAGCTTCTATGGCACTTCCCTTAATACTTTCTAAATCTTCTTTCCAATTTGGATTTATGCTTTCTATTTTGTTTTTGGTATTAATAAGTTCTTCAACGCACTTTGCCTGTGCTTCGGGATTTAAATCAGCAAATTTAGTATTTTGATATTCTTTTCCATAAAATATAAAGTCAATGGCATCGATAAAATAATCTCCCCATACTTCATCTGCTTTTTCAAAGTTTTCTGTATAGATTAAACTATCAATTTCTTCTCTTTCACTTACAAAATTATCAAATTGTTCTTCATTTTTATTTTCAACATTATCTTGTTCATTATTGTTTTCTACTTCTGTTGTTACTTCATTAGTTGGCTCAGCATTATTTTCTTTGCTAGAACATCCTGTTGTTACTAAAACAAAAGATAGTGAACTCAAGGCTATTAGTCTTTTTAAATATTTTTTTATTTCTATATTCTTCATACTTCCTCCACATTATTTATAAAGCGTTTTTACATTGCATTTTCCTTTTAAGAAAGGATTATATAGTTTTCTATCAAAATCTTTGTAATGACCAACTTGTTTTAGATATTTATCATTTATATTATAATCTTCACTAATTTGATATTCTTTATAGTTTAATAATTCATCTATGTTTTTATTTTTATATCTTTTTTTATGTTTTCTTATAATAAAACCATCTTTTCTATAGTAATTAGTTACGTCTTTATAATTATTTTCTCCAAATCCTTTTCTATTAATTTTTCCTGTAATATTATCTTTTATATAGTTATCATGTTCAGAAATAATTCTTGTTACTATTTCTTTATTATTGCGAAAACCATGGAATTCGTCATTAGTGTTAATCTCATATAGACTTGTATTTCTATTTTTATATATAGTTGTTTCAGTTCTTTTATAAGTTGTATAGTAATCATTATTGTCTAGTTTTTTATAGTTAGTTTCTTCTCTATAATCTTTTCCTTTTAGAGTAGCTGAAACGTTATCTTTGTCTATTGATATATATAGTATAGAAGTTTCTTTATCATTTGTTAATTCTAAGACAATATCATTTCTATTTATTAGTTTTACATTACCATATATTAGAAATACTTTTAGATGTCTTAATATGTAGTCTTGGAACTTTTCATCTTTAGGTATTTTTTGTAAATCTTTAATGATATTTTTTAGTTCATCTAATTCTTTAGGTTTTAGTTTTTTTCTCTTTTTTCTTTTAATAGTTTCAATACTAAGATTAAATTTTCTTATATATTCTTCATTTAAATCTTGGTCAATTAATACTTTCCTTCTTGTCATTAATAAATTGTAATTGTTATTCATTTTTCTTTTTCTCCTTTATCATATCTCCTTGATAGAGATCTCTAGTACTCATTATTTTATCAATTTCATTTAAAATTGTAAACTTTTTTGTAAGCCAAGTAGGTTCTATTATATCACTTGGATTAGGATCTTCTGTTAGACGGTGTATTACTATTTCTTCATTTAAATATTCTAGTTGTTTAACTACTATATTAACATATTCTTCTTTTGTTAGAATATGAAATTTATTATTTTGATAATACTTTTCTAAAGGGGTGTCCTTTAATATTCCTAACATATGTATTTTAATACCATCTATATTTAAATCATTTAAATGTTTAACTGTTTCTATCATCATTTCTTCTGTTTCATAAGGAAGACCGTTAATAATATGAGCGACGACATTGATATTTCTTTGTTTTAATTTTTTTACCATTTTATCAAAACTATCAAGAGTTGAGCATCTGTTAATAAGCTTACTTGTTTTTTCATGGATTGTTTGTAAACCTAGTTCAACGATAAGGAAAGTTCTTTTATTAATATCTTCTAGATAATCTAAACATTCATCTGTAATAGAATCACTTCTTGTAGCGATAGATAATCCAATACAATCATCTCTTTCTATAAATGGTTCAAAACAATCTTTTAATCTTTCTATAGGTGCATAAGTATTAGTATTTGCTTGAAAATAAGCGATGAACTTTGCATTGGGCCACTTCCTTTGCATCATTTCTTTTCCTTTTTCAAACTGTTCATTTAAACTTTCTTTAGGATTACCTGCATAGTCACCACTACCTAGTTTTGAACAGTAGATGCAACCACCAAAACCAACTTTACCATCAATGTTAGGACAAGTGAAGTTAGCATTTAGACTAACTTTACAGACCTTAGTATTAAACTTCTTTTTGTAATAATAAGTTAATGTATGATATCTTTTATTATCATCACTATATTTAAAATTATTTTCCATATTCTACTCCTAGAATTTGTAAGTATCTTGCTAGTTTAAATTCCTTAGAAAAAACTTTACTTAGTTTTCTTGGTGTTTTGTTATTTTCTAAATGATTTAAGAAAAATAGTATTAAAGTCTTAGAATTAATTTTTTTAGTTAAACTTTTTATACTTTTGATAGTGTTTTTATCTAGAGAGTCTTCTAGTTCTATTTTTTTATTTAAAGCTTTGATAAAACTATTAAGACTATATATTTTACTTTCATCTAGTTTGAATATTTTACCTAGTTCTTCTATAGATGTTAAGAATTTCTTTTCAGTAGTATCTAATAAATTATCTTTATTATTTAGATAATAAGTAGAAATAGTATTCTTTTTAAAAGTAAATTTGTTACCATCTAACTTTTTAAAAGCTTTTAGGGTATCGTTATAGCCAAATCTAACATTTATTTTTGCAGCTTTTTCATCAAAATTTAAGAAGAAAGAGATATTATTTTTAGGTTTTATTATGATATTATCTATTTGTTTGTTTGCTTTTTTCTTAAATCCTGGGGCTCCTAAATCAACGATTATTAAAAATTCTGCTCCTAGTTTTATAGCAAGTTCAACAGGTAAATTATCATAGTAACCACCATCTATATATTTATTTCCATCTATTTCTTTCATTTTAAAGGCAGGGTAACAGGTAGCAGAGGCCATTAAGTAATCTATTAGTTTATCATGTGGTATTTTTTCTTTAGATAAGATTAGAGGTTTTTTAGTAGTGAAATTATAAGTAATAAGGCCATAATCTATTTTGCTATTATAAAACTTTCTTTTATTGACATTATCTTCAAGAATAGTTTCAATCTTTTTAATATCCATACCACCGTTTTTTATAAAATTACCACCAAATAGTTTAAGAATATCTATTTCTTTATTAGATTTAGGTAACTCGTTAAAAAGATATTCAAGATTTAGTTTACGCCAGATTCTTTTCGCTTTAAAGTAAGATTTTTCACACATTAAAACTCCATTTAAGGCCCCAATTGAAGTTCCTGTTACAATATCATATTTAATATGTAGTTCTCTTAAAGCTTTCCAAACACCTAATTGATAACTTCCTTTGGCACCTCCACCTGATAAGACAACCGCTGTTTTCATGTTAAGTACCGTCTTTCTTTTTCAAGGCTTATTATATCATAGATTTGTAGTATTTAAAAGAATTTAAAACTATGTTATAATCTTTATATATTATGAAAGGTAGTGGTGATAGTTTGGATACAGGAATGATTTCTAAAGATGATTTGAAAGATAAATATGTTTTCTTTGATATAGATGGTACTCTTGCAGCTTATCGTTTTAAAGATTGTGTTGGTGAATCTATAGTAACTAATAATGGTATGAATATTCAAGATTTAAATGATGGTATTTTTTTTAAGAGAGGTCCTTCTAAATTTATGCAGAAAGTAGTTTTAGATATAAAAGATGTTGTTAGGGAAATTATATGTCTTAGCTATTGTACAAGTGATAGAGAAAGAATTGATAAGAATTTATGGTTAGATAAATATTATCCAATGATAAAAAATAGATTTATAATAGACTTTGATACTGATGATAAAATAGAAACTATTTTAAAGTATTGTAGTGATAATAATATTTTGTTAGATAAAGTTGTTTTTGTAGATGATGTTCTTAAAGATTTGAGAAAAGCAGAAAAGTTAGGGATTAAATCTTATCATATAAGTAGTTTTCTTGATTATTTTATGGAATAGTATGATGAAAGGTAGTGGTAATTTAATTATGCAAAAAAGAAAATTAAAATTAAAGAGTAATGCTAAGAAGCCTTTGATAATAGTTGGAACGATTATTTTAGTTATAGTAATTCTTTTAGTGTTCTATTTTTATAGAATTGGAGAACTTAAGAGTTTAGGTTATAGCGGGGAAGCGGCTAAGAGTATTATTTTTAAGTTTAAGTATTCTTATGTTATGAATATAGGAGAGAATAAGACTTTAAATGCAGCGTTTAGTAGTGATGATTATAAAGAAGATAATCTTGATAATTATGCTAAAATTGATTATAAAGAAGGGGAACATTTAATTAGTAATATAAATAAATTATTAAATAAAGGTTATAGTGTTGATGAAGTTAACTTAATTATTTCTAAAGGTGATGATCAGTCAGTAAGTGATTTTGCAAAGAGAGATAAGGTTAAATATATAGAAGAGTTTTTATCTGTTGATTATGCTAAACTTGAGAATTTAGATAGATATGTTGCTTATAAAGAAAAGGAAAATGATGATGCAGAGACTACTGTTTTATATGTAAATATGGATTTTGATAAAGAAGATTATGTTGATTCTTTAGTTATAGATAAATTTGATGATTATGTGTTAGTAAATAAACATAGACAGCTTAGTAGTAAATATGTTCCTAATGATTTAGTTACTATTGATGAAGAGTATGTAAAAGCGGACGGAGAGATAGAGATAGAACGTAATGTTGCGAAAGCATTTTATGATATGGCAGAGGCTGCTAGTAAAGAAGGGCTTGAGTTAATGGTTAGTTCTGGTTATAGGAGTTATGAAGATCAAGAGGAGATTACTAATACATATTTAGAGCTTTATGGACAAAAATATGTTGATAATTATGTAGCGAAACCTGGTTTTTCTGAACATCAGACAGCGATGAGTTTAGATATTGCTAGTAAATCTGTTAATACATTTGTGGAAAGTGATGAATATACTTGGATGATGGATAATGCTTATAAGTATGGATTTATATTAAGATATCCTAGAAGTAAAGAAGATATTACAGGTTATAAATGCGAGGCTTGGCATTATAGATATGTTGGTAAAAAAATTGCTAAATATATAAAAGAGAATAATATTACTTATGATGAGTATTATGTTATGTTTTTAGATGATTAGTAATTGTTAACTAATGAAAAATATGTTAATATATAGATAATAAGAATTGAGAGAAGGTAAAAAAAATATGAGAAAATTATGTTTACAATATGTTACTTGGGGGGGGCAGTTTTTATCCTTAAGCATAAAAGGTAAATTTAATAGTAATTTAGTTACTTTCTTTCATAGTGTAAGAAGAATAGAATAGAGAATTATTCTATTCTTTTTGTGTGTAATAATGAAAGGAGAAAGAGATTTATGGAGAAGAAAAATAAGAAAGCGACAGTAATAATCATAAGTATATTTATAGTATTAATACTTGCGATACTAATAAGTTATGCTTATTTTACTACAGAGTTAAATGGAGCAGACCAGATAGTAAAAGTAGGAGAATTAGAACTAGTACTAGATGAGACAAGTGAAGGGATAAGTTTAGATAATGCAGTAGGTATAAGTGATAGTGAAGGTATGTCTTTAGAAGGATCAACTTTTGAGTTAATAAATAATGGAAGTAAAGCAGTAGATTATACAATATACTTAGATGATAATACTATAGGAGATACTGATACAAGAATAGATGATAAGTATTTAAAGTATAATCTAAATAAAAATGGAACTGATAGTGGAGCTTATTTACTTACCAGTATAGGAAGTAACCCTAATAGAATATTAGATTCTGGAACCATAGAAGGAAAAAGCACAAATGAATATAGTTTAAATCTATGGATAACAGATGAAGTAGATGGAAATTATTCAGGTCAAGTATTTAGTGGCAAGTTAAGAGTAGAAGTAAGTCAAGATAAGCCTGAAGGAATAGATGTTTTACTTGCTAAAGCGAATGATCCTAGTAATAATGATTATAATAATAGTAGTGTAGAAGAACAAAAAGAAATGTATGTGTTTAATCATAGTGAGACTTATCAAACAGAAGCTTTAACTGATTATCGTTATATTGGAAGTAATCCTAATAATTATGTTATCTTTAATGATGAGGTATGGAGAATAATAGGAGTGTTTCCTGTAGTTAATGCTAAAGGAGAGACAGAAAATAGAATAAAAATTATAAGAGATGAGTTTATTGGAGGATATTCTTGGGATAATAAAGATATAAGTACAGGTGCAGAAAATAATAATGGTAAAAATGACTGGACTGAGGCTAGACTGATGAAACTACTAAATAGTGGTTATGAAGATGAAGAGGTTGGAGGAAGTTTATACTATAATAGAGGTAGTGGGATTTGTTATAGTGGTTCTAATAATTCAACTGTTAATTGTGATTTTAGTGAGATTGGTCTAAGTGATGAAGCGAAGAGTATGACTAGTAAAGTGGTATGGTATTTAGGAGGAAAAGATAGTAGAAGTACAAGTAACACAGGCGAAGATGATTATGTTCTAGAACGAGGTAATCGAGTTACTACTAATAGGTCTTTATCATGGTTAGGAGAAGTTGGTTTAATTTATATAAGTGATTATTCTTATACTTTTGCTTATGGTGTTAGTAATACTTGTTATAATACAATAATGAGTTGTAATTCTTCTGAAAGTTCTAATAGTTGGTTATATAATGGATATCAAATGACTCTTACTCATCGTCAATATACATATACAGATGTTTTTATGATTGATGGTAATGGTACTATGCGTTTTTTTCCTGTGAGTAATACTACTGGATTACAACCAACTCTTTATTTAAATAGCAATATTAAAATAACTAGTGGTGATGGTAGTAGTGATAATCCATATCGTCTATCTATTTAAATCTTTTTAATGTTCTTACTTTTCATTCTTTTATATTTATGTTAAAATTAAAGAGAATAAAAGGATGGGTGATATTATGTATCCACTAGGTAAACAGTTCGAAATTGATGTTAGTAAAGCTAAAAGTGATGATAAATGTATTTGTAAGGGAAAACATTATCGTATTACTGTTTTGTCTGAAAGACTTGTTAGGCTTGAGTATAGTCCTAGTGGTCAGTTTGTAGATGTTCCAAGTCAATTTGCTTTAAATCGCTCTTTTATGTTTCCTGAATATCAGACTAAACAAGATGCTAAATTCTTAGAAATCACTACTAAATATTTTCGCTTAACTTATGTTAAAGAAGCTCCTTTTACTGGTACTAAAGTTGATCCTATGAAAAATTTAAAAATAACTTTATTCATGGGTGGTCGTGAAAACGATAGGGATTGGTATTATGGTCATCCTGAAGTTCGTAATTTGGGTGGAAATATGATTAGTGAAGATGTTAATACTCCTAAGGCTTTAAAAAGAGGACTTTATTCTCTTGAAGGTTTTGCTAGTATTGACGATAGTAATAGTTTTTTGTTTAATCCTGATGGAACTTTAGAAAATCGTGAAAAAGGTAGTTTTGATATATATGTATTTATGTATAAAGATGATTTTGAACTTGCTATGAAAGATTATTTTCATCTTACTGGTAATCCAGAACTTATTCCTCGTTATGCTTTGGGGAATTGGTGGAGTCGTAATACAACTTATAATGAAGAATCTGTAAAGGAATTAATATCTAATTTTGAGAGACGTAATGTACCTTTGGCAGTTCTTCTTTTAGATAAAGATTGGCATTATAGGGATATTGGTAATTATAAAAATATACATACAGGCTTTACCTTTAATAAAGAACTTTTTCCTAATCCAAGTGAAATATCTAAGTATTTACATGGCCATAATATAAGACTTGGTTTAGAAATAGATCCTAGTGAAGGTATTTATCCTCACGAGACTTATTATGCACAAGCTTGTTCTTATCTAGGAATTAATGATAATAAAATAATAGTTTTTGATCCAATGAATCCTAAATTGCTTGATGTTTACTTTAAACTATTTTTACATCCTTTAGAATCTTTAGGTGTTGACTTTTTTTGGCATGATTATAAAGGAGATAATAACCCTTTAAAGTTACTTGCTTATAATCACTTTAATTATAAAGATATAGGTAGAAATCCTGCTAAAAGAAATATTATGTTAAGTCGTAATGGTATTTATGCTCCTCATAGATATCCTATACTTTATGCTGGTAATACAGAAGTTTCTTGGGAAGGACTTAAAGAAATTTCTTCTAGTATGATGGCTGCTGCTAATATTGGGGTATCATTCTGGAGTCATGATGTGGGAGGAAATCATGGTGGTATTGAAGAGAGTGAACTATATATTAGATATGTAGAGCTTGGTGTTTTTAGTCCTATTTTGAGATTCCATGCTGCACGTGGTAATTACTATAAAAGAGAACCTTGGAGATGGGATATTAAAACTGAGACTATTGCTAACGATTACTTGCGTTTAAGACATAGATTGATTCCTTATTTATATACAGAGAGTTATAACTATTATAAAAATGCTAATATGTTGATTGAGCCTTTCTATTATAAATATAAATGGGTAATAGATGATAATAACTATAAATATCAGTACTTTTTAGGAAGTGAATTTCTTGTTTGTCCTATTTTGACTAGAAAAGATAATGTTATGAATAGGACAATCCATCGTTTTTATATACCTGAAGGTGTTTGGTATGATTTTAAGACAGGTAAGAAATTTCCAGGTAATAAAAAGTATGTATCATTTTATAAAGAAGAAGATTATCCTGTTTTTGCAAAAGCTGGTTCAGTTATACCTTTATCGAATAGAAGTGATGTTAATAATGTAGGTCTTCCTTTAGATATGGAGATTCATATATTCCCTGGGGTATCTAATACTTATACTCTTTATGAAGATGATGGACTTACATCCTTATATAAAGAAGGCTATTACTTAAAAACAGATATTGATTATAATTATATGCAAAATAACTATACTGTAATTATTAGATCTGTTGAAGGTAAAAGTGGTATTGCTCCTATAAGACGTAATTATAAGTTTAGATTTAGAAATACTAAGATGGCAGAATCTGTTAGTGCTCATTATAATGATCAGGAAATAAAAATAGAATCTATGTATATTGAAGAGAATGACTTTGTAGTTGAAGTTAATAATGTTAATACTATTGGACAATTAACTCTTAATTGTAGAGGTAAAGATATTGAGCTTGATGCAGTTAGACTTATTAATGAAGATATTGATAGTATTTTGATGGATTTACAGATTAGTACTTATTTAAAAGAAAAACTTGCAGATATTATTTTCTCTGAGTTACCTATTAAGAAGAAGAGAATTGCTATTCGTAAGCTTAGAAAAGAAGGTTTATCTAAAGAATATATGAAACTGTTCTTAAAACTTATGGAATATATAGAGACTGTGTAAAGAGAACTGGTATTCTCTTTTTTTCTGTGATAGAATATAGTTAATTGGAGGTGGTTTAGTTGAAGGCAATGATAACAGGGGCAAGTAGTGGGATTGGACGTGATATTGCACTAAACCTTGCTAAATTAGATTATGATTTAATACTTGTTGGTAGAAATAGGGAAGCTTTGGAAGAAGTAAAAACTACTATAGATGGGAAAGTTAAAGTTAAGATAGTTGTAGTTGACCTTAGTAATTTACAGAAAGTTAAAGAACTTTATGTCTTAACTAAAAATGATGATATTGATATTCTTGTTAATAATGCAGGTTTTGGGGTGTTTGGAGAGTTTTTTGATATAGACCTTAATACTGAACTTAATATGTTAGATGTTAATATTAGAGCACTTGATATGTTATGTAAGTTTTATTTAAAAGATATGATAAAAAAAGATAAAGGTATTATTCTTAATGTATCTTCAAGTGCTGCTTTTATGGCAGGGCCATTACTTAGTAGTTATTATGCTTCTAAAAGTTATGTTTATCGTCTTAGTTTAGCGATTAATGAAGAGTTAAGAAGACGTAAGAGTAAAGTACAAGTTTCTGTTTTATGTCCAGGTCCAGTTGATACTAACTTTAATAATAGAGCAGGGGTTAGGTTTGCTGTTAAAGCTTTAAGTAGTAGTTATGTAGCAAGATATGCTGTAGAGAAGATGTTTAGTGGTAAGACAATAATTATTCCAGGTTTTAAGATGAAGTTTGTTAAGTTTATTGTTAGATTTTTACCTGATAAGTTTGTTACCCATATTAACTATAATATTCAAAAGAAGAAGGATAAATAATATGAAAGCATTGGTTCGTGTTGATAATTTAATGTTAGGTCCTTTTACAAAGTTTAGTATAGAAATACCCCTTAATTCTTTTATTTTTATTACTGGTTCTAATAATAGTGGAAAGAGTTTATTACTTAAAGTACTTGCAGGAGTAGTTAATGTTAAGAATAAAATTACTTATGATAAAGAGATAATTAAAGATAATAAAGATATTTCATATATAGGTAACATCTCTTTTAACTTTGATACTGTTTTAAAGACTATTAGATATCCAGTAGAAAGATTGGGTCTTGATGATGGAAACATTAATACTTTAGTTAAAGATATTGCTAAAGATTTGAAAATAACTAATATACTTAATAGTAAGATTAAAGATTTAAATGAATATGAGAAACTTAGAGTTTTTTTAGCATCTAAAGTTATATATAATCCTAAATTACTATTATTAGATGATCCATGTCTTTTTTTGTCTCCTTTAGAAAAAGAAGAGTTTATGGGGTTTTTAGAACAGTTGAGGACAAGAGGTATTACTGTAGTTGTTTCTAGTTCTTCAATAGAAGAAGTAATCTATACTATTAATAGTATTGTTTATGTACTTGATAAAGGAGTAATTGTTAGTAGTGGAGATATGTTAGACGTATTAAGTAATGATAGTCTTTTAAATAAAATTGGTTTAGAACTTCCTTTTATGGTAGATTTATCTGTTAAATTAGAGTATTATAATCTTGTTCCTAAGATTAATCTTAGTCCTTTGGGGATGGTGGAGCATTTATGGAAATAAAGTTTTCTCATGTTAATAGTAAAATTTTTTCTGATTTATCCTTTGTTATACCTAAAGGAGAGATTACTGGTATATATGGAGAGAATGGGGATAAATTACTTAGATTAATATCTTTAGAAGATGATAGTAAGGGTATTATTTACTTTAATAAAATTAGAAAGTTAAGACGTAATTACTATTTATTTAGTAAGACAATTGAACTTGTAGAGAAGAGATTTGTTAATTTATTTAATATAGATAATATCTATGAGTATTTTATAGAATATATTAGATATAGAAAACTTGAAGTAGATGATATTGATAAAAAAATAAAAGATTCTTTAAGAATAGTTGGACTTAGGATAGATATTTTAGAAAGACGCATTTCTACTTTGACAGGGAGTGAGTTAAAACTATTACAGTTTGCTTTAGCATTTCTAACAAATCCTAAAGTAATATTATTAGATGAGCCTTTTAGAGGACTTGATTTAAATCTTAGAAAGAAACTTATTAGAATTATTACAAGATTAAAAGATAAATTTGCTAGGACTATAGTTATTTATAGTAATAATCCTAATTACTTATATCAATATACTGACTATTTAATAGTACTTAAAGATAATAGAGTGTTAGTAGAAGGTAATTGTAGTGATGTTTTCTTTGATAGTAAATATGATATTAAAAGACCTGATATAGTCTCCTTTATATTATTAGTTAAAGAGAAAAAGAATGTTAAGTTACCTAGAAGAAAAAGTGTTATGGACCTTATTAAAGATATATATTGGAATGTGAAGTGATATTATGAGATTTTTGATTAGATTTAGTTATGATGGTACTAATTTTAAAGGGTATCAGAAACAAGAGGGGTATAGAACTATACAAGGTGAGTTAGAGAGTGCTTTGTATAAAATTAATAATAATAAAAGTGTTAAAGTAGTCGCTGCTGGTAGAACTGATAAAGGGGTTCATGCAATTGATCAGGTGGCTCATTTAGATTTGGATGTTGATATTACACCTTATAAGTTAAAAAGAGCATTGAATAGTTATTTACCTGATGAGATACATATAAATAGAGCGATGGAAGTTCCTGATGATTACTTTGTTAGGTATCATGTTTTAAGAAAAGAGTACCATTATTATATAAATATGAAAGAGTTTAATCCAATGATGAGAAATTATATTTATCAACATGGTTATCTTCTTAATGTTAGTAGAATGAGAAAGGCAATACACTTTTTTGAAGGCGAACATGACTTTAGAGCTTTTGTTACTGAAAATAATGTTAAAGAAAATTGTGTTAGGACTATATATGAAGCATCTATTACAAGAAAGAATGACGTTTTAGATATTAAGTTTGTTGGTAGTGGTTTTTTAAGATATCAAGTTAGAAATATGGTTGGTGCTTTACTTAAAGTTGGTACTGGTAAGATAGAGCCTTATGAAGTTAAAAGAATACTAGAAAGTAAAGTAAGGGGTAAGAATGGGGCGACAGCGAAGCCATGTGGACTTTATCTAGTTAAAACTACTTTGGAGGATGATATATGATAGGAATTTTAGATTCTGGAATTGGTGGTGTTACTGTTTTAAGAGAAATTTTAAAACAGAATATTCATGCTAAATTTATTTATTACTCAGATTCTAAAAATAATCCTTATGGTGATAAGAGTGAGGATGAAGTTTATAGTATTGTTAAGACAATAGTTGATTATCTTTTAGATATGGGTTGTGTTGCAATTGTTCTTGCTTGTAATACTGCTTCTGCTATTTGTGTTAAGAGGTTAAGAGAAGAATATCCTGATACCTTATTTATTGCAATTGAGCCTGCTTATAAAATGGTGCATGATTATAATCCTAAAGGTAAAACTTTAGTTATTGCTACGGAAGGAACAATAAATAGTGAGAAGTTTCTTACCTTGTTTAATAAATATGATAATAAAAATACAATACTTCTTCCTTGTAAGGGACTTGCAGAACTTATTGAAGAAGGTAATGATGTAAAAATAAATCAGTATTTAGATGATAATCTTAGTAAATATAGAGATATATATAACGTTGTTTTAGGTTGTACCCATTATCCTTTAATTAAGAAAAATATTAGAAGAGTTTTAGGAGATGTTAAGTTTTTTGATGGTTCTTCAGGTGTTAGTAAAGAGTTAGTTAGACAGTTAGAACTTAGGGGTATTACTTTTGATAATAAGAGTTTTAGTGTAGATTTTATTGATTCTAGTGGTAATGTTAGTAAAGAAAATAGATTTATGGAATTGATAAGTAGTGATGAGTAATTTTGATGAGAAAATTTTAATTAGTTTTTTCATAATAATGAAATTTTTAAAAAAGAAACGAAAAATGTATTGACGAACATATATTTTGTATAGTATATTTAATTTATAGTTATTAAAAAATAACTCTGAGTACGGTAGCGACTATCGGAATTTAAGCCTATGGAGAATGGAGGTTACTTTATCTGTGAAATAGGAATCCTTGGAGGTAACGAAAAGGTAAAAGCACTTTTTGCTTTAATTGTTCTATAGTTTAATTAGATTTTTCTTAGAAGTCTAAAAGTAGAAATATAATTATTTAAAAGAGACTTAGTGGTTGGTGTAAACTAAGATAGTTATATTTTAAAATTACATAGATGGAGAAAAAACGTGACTTAAGCGTTAATTAGGTAGAGTGCATAGTTTCTATGAAATAAGGTGGTACCACGGGTTAGTCTCGTCCTTAGTTTATGGGAACTTTTTATTTTTAGGAGGGATAAAATGACATTATTTGAAGAATTAAAATGGAGAGGACTAATTAAAGATATATCTAGTCCTGAACTTGTTGAAAAACTAAATAAAGGAGGTCTTACCTTTTATATTGGAACTGATCCAACTGCAGATAGTTTGCATATTGGACACTTTTCATCGTTCTTAATTGCAAGACGTTTGAAAGAAGCTGGACATCATCCAATACTTTTAGTAGGAGGTGCGACTGGTCTTATTGGTGATCCTCGTCCTACTAGTGAAAGACCTATGATAAGTAAGGAAGAATTAAATCATAATTTCCTTTGCTTAAAAGAACAAGCTGAAAAGATATTTGCAAGAGGAGATAAGGACTTTAGAGTAGTTAATAACTTTGATTGGATTAAAGATATTAATGTAATAGATTTCTTAAGAGATTATGGTAAATATTTTAATATCAACTATATGCTTGATAAAGATATTGTAAGAAGAAGACTTGATTCTGGTATTACTTATGCAGAGTTTTCTTATATGATATTACAAGCTTTAGATTATTTACATCTTAATAGTGAGTTTGACTGTACATTACAAGTCGCTGGACAAGATCAATGGGGTAATATTACTGCAGGTATTGATTTGATTCGTAAAAAGACTGGTAAAGAAGTATATGCTTTTACAATGCCTCTTTTAACTAAAGCGGATGGTACTAAGTTTGGTAAGAGTGAAGGAGGAGCGATTTGGTTAGATAGAGAAAAGACTACTCCTTATGAGATGTATCAATTCTTAATAAATGCAGAAGATACTAAAGTAATAGATTATTTGAAATTCTTAACCTTTTTAAGTAAAGAAGAAATAGAGAAAATAGAAAAAGAACAGATGGAAGCACCTGAGAAAAGAATTGCTCATAAAGCATTGGCAAGAGAAGTTATTACTTTTATACATGGAGAGGATGCTTATAATGAGGCTTTAAATATTAGTGAAGCATTATTTAGTGGTAATATTAAGAACCTTACTAGTAAAGAGATAGAAATGGCTTTTAAAGGGTTAGATAAACTTATTATAGATAAAGATATGAATATAGTAGATTTTCTTGTAGAATATAATATATGTAGTAGTAAAAGAGAAGCTCGTGAGTTTGTTAATAATAATAGTATTAGTATTAATGGAGAGAAGATTAATGATTTAGAGTTTACTATTAATAAAGATATCGCTATAGATAATAAATATGTAGTAGTAAGACGTGGTAAGAAGAAATATTTTATTGCATGTTTTGGAGGTAGAAATGAAGAAGAATAAAAAAGAATTAAAAGTAGAACAAAAAAGATTAGTTAAATGGTTAAGAGTAATTATAGTTTTATGTATTGCTATTATAGTTATAGAAGTTGGTTATATTGGGCTTTCTTATTATAATAGAGTAAATTCTGTTATTTATACTGATACTTTAAATAGTTTTAAAGAAACAGATGATGGTTATTTAGTTGTTGGTAATAGTGACTTTAAAAATAGTGAGTTTAATTCTTATCAGAAAGATTATAATAAAGCTAAGTTTGCTAAATATAATAGTGATTTTGATGTAGAGTTTGAAAGTGCTTATACTAAGGGTTATTCATCATATTTTAGTGATGTTATAGAGTATAAAGATGGTTTTATTGCAGTAGGTGGTGCACAATATGATGAACAACAAGTTGAAGATAATGCTACTGATGGATTAATTGTATTATATGATAAAAATGGTAAGCAAGTTGATACTAAGAGTGTACAAATAGCAGGAGATACTACTTTTAATAAAGTATTACTTGTAGATGATGGATTTATTGTAGTAGGGCAAAGTATCTTACAGAATATGGTTATTGGTAATGATCCGGATGGTGGTGCTTTAATAATTAAGTATGACTTTGATTTAAAGGAAGTATGGAGAGCTAATTATGGAGGAAGTAAGTCTGCTATATTTAATGATGCTATTATAGATGGTGAATATCTTTATTTAGTTGGTAAAGATGCTACTCGTTATGGTATGATTGCTAAATATACATTAGATGGAGAACAAGTATTTGTTAAGACTTATGAATATACAGATACTGTTGGTTTTAGTTCTATTGTAAAAGTTGGAGATGAATTCTTTGTTGCAGGATCTAAAACTATTAATATTGATGCTAAAGATGAAGATAAAGTTACTGAAGGATTAATTCTTAAGTATGATAGTGATGGTAATGTGTTAGATGAAGTTACTTTTAGTAGAAATAATGCAGCAAGATTTAATAAAATAGTTAGTGATGGAGATGATTTAATAGTAGTTGGTCATACTTATAAGAAAGATGAAGAAAAGTCTACAGATACATATAATTATTTAGATTATCGTGGTATTATTGTTAAATATAATACTGATTTAGAGAAGCTTGGTAATAATAAAGAGAATGGTTCTGGAGTTGATTATTTTAGTGATGTAATAGTTACTGATGATGGTTATTTAGTAGGTGGTGCATCTTCATCAGAAGAACTTGGTAGTAATAATAAAGATTATCATACTTATTTCTTACAATATAATAAAAACTTAGAAAGACAATGGTATAAGTAATGATTTATGTAGTTAAGAGCTTTAGAGAAGACAAAGATACTAGTGGCAATCTAAATCCTCCTTTATCAGAAGAAGGAGTAGAGTTTGGTAAGAAGTTAAAATTAAGAAATAATGCTATTAAGTTTGATATGTGTTATACATCATTTAAGTTAAAAGATTTTGGAAGTGCTCTTATTCTTGTAGGAGATAAATTAATAGTTGAGAGAACTCATAGTTTAGATAGTAAAAATAAAGAAGAGATAATCAATTTTATTGAATCTCTTCCCCAAGATAAATCTATTTTAGTAGTTGCTAGTGATGAAGTTGTTTCTATGATTAAAGATAATTTTGATTGTATGGAGTTAAAGTAAATGTTATAGTATAAATATATTTAATGAGAGGTGTTTGGTAATGAAATATAAGAGTATTAGTTTAAATGGTACAGATAATTATCAGTATAGTTTAGTAAAATATGAAGATAAATATAAACATATTTTGGATTCTATGGAAGGCATTGATACTAATTTAATTGCTACTGTTATGGCATGCCCTGTGATTTATAGTATAAATAGTGATCATCAGGCCTATATGATTGTTAAAGGTGATGATATAGGTGTTGGTGCTACTTATATTGGTACTAGTACTGATGAAAAGGACTTAGAGGTAAAATTACAATTAGATGAAAGTAAATTTGCTAATGAAACAGAAATGTATATGCTTATTAATCAGTTAGTAGATTCTTTAGGACTTTATTGTTATGAAAGAAAAAATATTTGTATTGAATTACTAAATAAAATAGATTTATCTAAATATAATTGTCTTAAATATAACAGGGAGTATCTGTTGCCAAATATTTTTACTTATGTTTGTAGTAATAACAAGTACAATAAAACTATACCTTTATTATTAAAAGAAATTAAAAGTTGTGAGGATACTTTAGTTTCTTGGAAACAGACTTGGTGGCAAGAGATTCAACATAGAACTTCAGATGATTTTCATCTTTTATTTGATAATGATTATATCGAAAAGTCAGATGAAATGTTTAGTAAAGCTTCATCTTTTAGCTTGGTTGATTATACTCAAGATAGAAATGTTACTTTTGATATAGATGGAAATGTTAGTTTTTCTAAAAAAATAAAGAAAAATGATTCTATGTGTGAGTTTACTTATAATGTGAGAAAAGATGGTTTTAATGTTAATACTTTTGGTTTTTTACTTGAAGATGATCAAACTCGTACTAAAATAATAACTCCTAATGAAGAGATAAGAAAATCTAAAGAAAAAGGTACTAAAAAAATAACTTATAAGAGTGGTATTGTTGATAAATCTTCTATTTATGCTGAAGTTAGACTTGATGATAATGATGATATTGATAAATGCTATATTGATTTTAGAACACATAGAAATAATGGTAAGATTAATGGTATGTACCTTATAAGAATTAATAATAGATATAAAAACTTTTCTTTTAGTTATCGAACTAGGAAAGGTGATATCTGTAAGTATGATGATAATATTTATTATGATGATGAAAGTCTTTCTATGGATACTTTAAAAGATAGAATAAAGTTTTTTATTGATACCATTAATAGTTGTTATAGAAATGGTAGAGGAGCGATTTCTTCTGATATTGATATTAGTGATTTAGTTTATATTGAAAAAAATGTGGTTAATTTTATGAAACAGATAAAGAGCGAGATACCTTTACCTTATTTACAAGAACAAATAGATAGATTTATTTTAGAATATAGTAATTCCAAGAAAGATGATAAAGTAAAAAAACTAGTTTAAGTAGTGATTTATTATTTAAAAAGGTAGTGATACATTGAAAATAGGTATTGATATAGATGGTGTATTAACTGATGAATATACTTATGTTTTAGATAATGGTATTAAGTATTTCAGTGATAATAATATTTCATATATAGTTAATAGAAGTATATATGATAGTGAAGAAATATTTGGTGTATCAGAAGATGAATATAATGACTTTTGGAAAGAATACATTTTTGAATATTCTAAAAACATTCCAATTAGGTGTCATGCTTCAGATATTATTAAGAAATTAAAAGAAAAAGGAAATGAGATATTTATTATTACTTCGCGTTCATTTACAACTTATGAAAATGAAAATAAAGATAAAATGCAATATCTTGTTAAAGAATGGTTAAATAAAAATTCTGTTTTATATGATGAAATAATATTTACTAGAGAGAAAGCAGGTATATGTAAACAAAAGAATATTGATTTAATGATAGAAGATAAACCTGAAAATATAGAAGATATATCAAAAGAAATTCCTGTAATAGTTTATGATTGCCCTTATAATGAAAGAATATATAATAATAATGTTATAAGATGTTATAGTTGGTATGATATTTATGAAAAAATAGAAAAATTGGAAAAGTAAAAAAACTGCAATGAATGCAGTCTTTTTTATCTATAAGGAAATTGCGTTTTTTTGGATGAAAATCGAATTTATGTATTGACGAACGTATATTTTATGTAGTACACTT
>CALVUY010000012.1 GCA_944363705.1 uncultured Bacilli bacterium
GGACATGAAAAGAAAGTTCAAGAAAAACTTTTAATGCGTGCTGAATCTATGAATATGCAAGATTATATATTTAGAGTTATTGTTCCAGAACAAGAAGAAACTGAGATAAAAGATGGAGTTAAAAAGACTAAAGTAAAAAAACTATTCCCAGGATATATCTTAGTAGAAATGATTATGACAGATGAAGCTTGGTATATAGTTCGTAATACTCCAGGAGTTACAGGATTTATCGGATCAAGTGG
The DNA here is from genome assembly GCA_944363705.1 of uncultured Bacilli bacterium. GTDB lineage: Bacteria > Bacillota_I > Bacilli_A > RF39 > UBA660 > Onthousia. The sequence continues at coordinate 243 of CALVUY010000012.1, forward strand.
TAAAGGTGCTAAACCTACACCATTACAACCTAGTGAAGTAGACCATATCTTAAGAAATATGGGTATTAGCAGAATTGATATTGATAAAGAATTACAACCTGGTACTAAAGTTAAAATCATCGGTGGACCATTCACAGGAATGTATGGAGTTATCGAAGAAGTTGATAGTGCTAATGAGAAAATTGTTCTTAATGTTGATTTATTTGGACAAGAAACTCAAGTTGAAGTTGAATTAACTCAAATAGAAAAAGCATAGTTTTCTTGTGATTTTTCAGTAAATATTTAACTTAATTATGTAGTTAATTTTCAGCGAAAATTTTACATCATATTATCATAATACTAAAAACATATTATAGTTATTTTTCAGTAATTATTTTACATTATTCATGTTGCATTATTTCAAGTAATAGATATAATATATAATGTTACTTAAGGGATATGGCAACACTGAGGAGTGACCAGAGCATTAAGTAATGACATACAAAAAAGGAAGCATACTTTAAAAGTATTCGCTTCTTTTATTATTGTTTCCTTTTTTGGAGTCATAAAGCGTTAAACCTCGGGGTTTGGGGTGGAACCCCATAATGGCCCTAATGTTTTCTTAACATCATGTCTTTTCTCCAAGGATGATTTTCTGGTGGTATATATTTTTTCTTTTCAGTAGGATTATTATTATCAATTTCTTTTTTCATCGTTGTATTTCTATCTTGAATTTCTAGCATCATATAATAATTATCCTCTATTTTACACCAATATTCCGCATTGTAAGTTATTATAAAAGTACACTCAGTCTTTTTCATAAAACAAGTGACTTCGCCTGTCTTCGGATTAATTGGAACATAATATTTATTGTTATATTTAATAGAAGAAGCATTATCAATTATTCTAGTATACTTTTCAGAAATAATTAAATTTAATTCTTCTAAAGAATAATTATTAGGTTTCATTTTAGAAGTTTTAGGATCAATTTCATACGAAAACTTCTTATTCATTTTAGGAATAAATATTTCATTTAAATATTTATTTGCTTCATCAATGTCAGTAATTCCTTTACGTCTTAATTCGGCAATTAATCTATTTTTAAAAGTACCATTTTCTCTTTCTACATTTGGCTTTCCTGTAGGTATACTAGTTGTTTCTAACTGAATGCCTAAAGCATTACATATAGAACCAAACTGAGTAGTATCAACTTGATTCTTGTTATTAGAAAAAGAATTTCTATTATCTGCTTTAATCTTCTCAGGTATACCATAATTAATAATTATATTATATAGTAATACAAAGTAACCTCTAGTCAATTCTTCATATTCAAACCAACCAAATAAAACTTTTTTAGTACCTTTATCAACTGCTAGATGTAAATAGGTAACAACATTGCCAAACCATATTTTTTCACAAGCATCCATTTGAACTTCTTGACCAAAACCAAACTTGTTACTAGATTTTCTAGTATGTGCTTTTTCAAAGGAAATTTGCCTAGACTGAAATAATTCTACTATTTCTTCCTGTATTTTTTCTTCACCATTAATTGCTTTCTCCATTCTTTCATTGTATAATTTAATTGTTTCTTTATGAGATATGGGGGAAATAATATCATCATTAAGAAACTCCCTATACAAAGTTGAATATGAAATATCATATTTACCTTTGTATTTTTCTTTTTCACTTAATTCATCATAAAAAGCCGTAAAGTTATAATCATAATAATCAACCATATATAACTGTTCTAATTCTTCAATAATACCTCTGTCTATTTTTTTATCAGATTGCTTCCCACGATTTTTATGAACAAATCCATCTTTACCTTCGCTTTTATAAACTTTTATTAAATTGTAGATCTGTTGTCTTGATTTATGAAGTTCAACCATTGCTTCTTTTCTAGTCATAGTACCATTAACAACTTTACCAATTGTTTCATATGTATGTTGTTCTTTTTCATTTAAATCCATGATTTTCACCTTCCTTTCTTGCTAATTAGCAAACTTTATAATACAACAAAAACTGTAAAATAATCACTGAAAATACGAAAAAAAGAAATTGATATAAAATCAATTTCTCATATGTAAAATTTTTATTGAAAATAAATTTTTTTTTATGTAAAATTTTCTCTGAAAAATCACAACTCAAATAGAAAAAGCATAGTTTTCTCTTGTCAAATAAGAAAAAGTATGCTATTATTTAGGGGCTATATTAATTTTATATATAGATTAATATTAGTGGGAAGCAAAAAGTGCATTAAATGCAAAACGTCGAGATTAAACAATCTTGATATTGAAAAGCTATTATAACCACTCGCGAAAACGAGTAAGAAAGGATGTGTTTTTCGTGGCAAAGAAAGAAGTTGTAAAGAAAATAAAGTTACAAATTCCTGCAGGTAAAGCAACACCTGCACCACCAGTTGGAACAGTTTTAGGACCTGCTGGAATCAATTTACAGGAATTTTGTACTAAATATAATGATGCAACTAGGGATAAGATGGGAGATATTTTACCAGTTGAAATTTCTATTTATGATGATAGAAGCTTTGACTTTATAATTAAGACTCCACCTACACCATTCTTAATTAAGAAAGTTGCTAAAATCAATAAAGGTTCAACTAAAGGAAAGAATGAAACAGTTGCAACCTTAACAGATGCCCAAGTAACAGAAATAGCTGAAACTAAATTACCAGATTTAAACTGCTATGATATTGAAGCAGCTAAGAAAACAGTAATTGGAACAGCTAAAAACATGGGTGTTGCCGTTGAAACAAAAGAAGAAAATTAAAAACTAAACATATAGGTTATACCTATGTGGGAGGATGTAACACTAATTGCTTACCCGAATAACCACATAAGGAGGAAAAATAATGAAAAGAAGAAGTAGAAAATATAGTGAAGCTGCTACTAAAGTAGAAAAGAATAAACTATATACTAAAGAAGAAGCAGTAAAATTAGTTAAAGAAACTAGTATTACTAAGTTTGATTCTTCAGTAGAAGTTGCAATGAACTTAAATCTTGATACTAAAAAAGCTGATCAACAACTAAGAGGTGCTATTGTTCTACCAAAAGGAACAGGAAAAACAAACCGTGTTTTAGTAATCGCTAAAGGTGATAATGCTAAAAAAGCTACAGAAGCTGGAGCAGACTATGTTGGAGATCAAGATTATCTAGATAAAATTGCTAATGAAAATTGGTTTGAATTTGATACTATGATTGCAACTCCAGATATGATGCCTTTACTTGGTAAGTTAGGACGTATTCTTGGACCAAAAGGATTAATGCCTAACCCTAAAACAGGAACTGTAACAACAGATGTTGCTAAAGCAGTATCTGATGCTAAAGCAGGACGTGTTGAATATCGTACAGATAGTTTTGGTAATATCCATACTATTATTGGTAAAGTATCATTTACTGAAGAAGACCTATTAGCAAACCTAAATGCTGTAGTTAGCCAAATCATCAAAATTAAACCTGCTACAGTAAAAGGAGACTATATTAAAAATATATCTATTTCATCTACTATGGGTCCTGGAATTAAGATTCAAATTAATTCTTTTGACAAATAGAAGATTATAGAATATAATAAGAAAGAAATCAGTTAACAAGTACCCAAGACAGTAGGTAAAAACGTAAATCCTACCGAGGACTAATTACTATAAATAAAAGTTCTTGGGGAAAATTTCGAGAACTTTTAAACTTTCTAGGGACTATTTAAACTGACTAAAAAATAGGAGGGAAAAATGGCTAATCAAAAAATCTTAGCAAAGAAGCAAGAAGTTATTGATGAAATCAAAGATAATGTTAATAATAGTGCGACTTTCGTATTATTTGATTATCGTGGTCTAACAGATGCTGAGATTAAAGAGCTAAGACGTGCCCTAAGAGATGCAGGTGCTACTTATAAAGTATATAAAAATACTTTAATGGCTAGAGCATTCAATGATTTAAACATTGATGTTAAAGAAGCTTTAGAAGGACCAAGTGCATTTGCTTATAGTACTGACCAAATAGCTCCAATCAAAGTATTATCAGATTTTGCTAAAGATCATGAGAATTTAACATTAAAGATTGGTTATGTTGATGGAGAAGTTGCAGATCAAGCTAAACTTACAGAATATGCAAAGATTCCATCAAGAGATGGCTTACTTACTATGCTTGCAGGTGGTATGATAGGACTTGTTCGCGACCTATCTATCTGCTTAAATTTATATAGTGAACAAAAAGAAGAAAATTAATATTAGAGGAGGAAAATAAACATGGCTAAATTAACAAAAGAAGAATTTATTAGCTCATTAAAAGAAATGAATCTTTTAGAAATTAAAGAATTAGTAGACGCAATGAAAGAAGAGTTTGGTGTAGATCCATCAGCTGTTGCAGTTGCTGCTCCAGGAGCTGCTGGTGCTCAAGAAGATGCTGCTCCATCTACAGTTACAGTATCAATCACTGATGCAGGAGCTGCTAAAGTTGCAGTAATCAAAGTAGTTCGTGAAATTACAGGACTAGGCTTAAAAGAATCTAAGGATTTAGTTGATAATGCTGGTTCACCAATTAAAGAAAACATTTCTGTTGAAGAAGCTAATGAAATCAAAGCTAAATTAGAAGAAGCTGGTGCTACAGTAGAAGTTAAATAACTAGCTTCTTTTTTTATGCAATTTTATCTACTTTTGTGTTAAACTTATCATAAGGAAGGTGAAAGTAATGGAGAATAAGAAGAGTAAAACGGGGTTACATGTTTTTGTAGGAATATTATTAGGAATAATAATCTGTGGAGGAGTAGTCTTTGCAACATATAGTTTAGGTTATTTAACATTTAATCAAGCAGAAGAACCTGAAAAAACAGAAACTAATAATGAAGAAAACAATGAAACAGAAGAAGATGTAAATGATAATTCTCTAGATTTTGATACTAGTAAGATTGTTAATAGTAATTCTGATACATATACCCTAGTTAATAACGGTCATACTATCAATATTAGTTTAGATGAAACAAGAAAAGTAGTAACTCTTAGCTACAATAGAAAAGTTTTATCAGACACTTACACATTAAATTGGGATTTAACTGGAGTAGAAGACTATGTTTATGAAAACAAGCAACTTAACTTTGAAAAAGAAATAAAAGATATTTATTTTGGAGGCATTGGACAAGATGCAACAGGTGATATAATTTTATTCTTAATGAGTGACGGGACTGTTGAATATATTCCTGTATACCAAGCCTTACTATCTAATGGAATAGAAGGTCTAACTTCTTATGGAGTTTTACCTAACATAACAGATGTTGTTAAGTTTTATACTGTAAACGCATCAGCAGGTATGAGTGGAAGTGTTAGTATATTAGCTCAAACTAAAGATGGAACACTTTATGACTTAGCGCCTATTATAAACAATGCAAATAATAATCAGTAGAAGAGGAAAGCAAACCTCTTTTTCTTTTAAATAAAACTTGCTATACTAAAATAAAGGTGAGAGATATGAAGTGTACTAATTGTAAAAATGAATATAAAGATAATCTATTTAGTTGCCCATATTGTGGAACTATTAATAAAGAAATATATAAAGATATAAAAGAAGTAGATTTAAATAAAAGTTCTTATGAAAGTTTTAAAGATGATGTAAGAAATAAGAAGTTTAGCTTTAAGAAAGAAATTCCCCTTTTAGTTATAAGCATTATCATAATATTACTAGCATACGCCCTAAGTTACTATTACTTTACTTATATTGAAGATTATCCTTTCCTTTTCAAAGTTATAACTAATTATCCTATCTGGTTAATAATATTTATACCTCTAGCATTATTCATTTATTATAAAAACTTCTCTTTACTATCATTAATATTAAACTTATATTTTAGTATTTTTGCAGGTGTTAGTATTTGTTTTCCCTTTTTCCTACCAGTGGCACTGGCAAACAATGGACATAGAATTTACCTATCTTTATTATTAATACCAATAGTAATACTTATAGTCTTTGCCATGCTTAAGTTTGTAATAACTACTATTAAAAATAAAATATTAAAACATCATGCTATAAGTTATCTTATATTTATGATATCTACATTATACCTTCTAGTTACAATGATAACTATTATTATAAGAATAACATGTTATTAGAGACTTTTATTTCTATTTAATTTGTGTTAATATAAAACACATTAGAAAAGAGGTCTTATAATAATGGTAAATAATTTAAAGATTAATAAAATAAAATTTAAATATTTACTTAAAAATATTAAGCCTGTAGAGAATATTGAAGATAAACAGGAGATAACAGTAAATATTGATGAATTAACAATAGATGAAAAATATAAATCATACATAAAAGAGTTTGTTAAAAAAACTAGCACTAACTTTAATTTTAGAAATCCGAATGAAAAATTAAAGACATTAGATCTTAAACAAAAAACAATATTGCAAACTTTACTATTTCCAACTAGTGAAGCATATTATAATGATTTAAACAATAAAATTTATGCAGGAAAAAGAATAGAGGACTCCATATATCATGAATTGTTTCATGTTTTTACCACTTATAAGGAAAATATTTTCTCAACAGTTTCTGGCTTTAATTATATAAATATACATACTGATATAGCGAGAAGATTAAATGAAGGATACACAGACTTATTAGCAAACAGATACTTTGATAGTGTAGTTTCGTATATGATAGAAGCAAATATTGTTAGGAAAACGGAGCTAATATTAGGAGAAAAAAATATGCAAAATTTCTATGCTTCTAATAATTTGTATGCAATAATTAAATCCTTATCAAAGTTTTCATCTGAAGAAGAGGCAATTGCATTCATTAGTTTTGTGGATAAACTAAGTATATATAGAAATAATATAAAAAAATCTATCCAAATTATGAATATATTATCAAATTATTTAGTTGATGTTTATGTGAATGTTTTAGTTGAATTCTATTCGCGGGGTAAGTTCGATAAAGAAGATATTAATATTTTCTTCTCAATATTTAAAGAAGAATTTACTAACTATGCATTTTATAATAATGATATTGAAAAAGAATATTTAAGAAGTTCTGATTATCTTGATATATCTTCTAAACTGTCAAATGACCATTTTAGAGAAGAACTTCGAAAAAAAGTGTTGACGAAATAGAAAAAATAGTGTATTATAACACTACGAAAGGAGACAAACTATATACTTTTGTATAATGGCTTGTCTCTTTCTTTGTTTTGAGGTGATGTTAATGAGTCATTATTTTGAAAATGACCAGAATCTCCCTAGTAATTTGAAAAAGACTACAACAACACTATTTAATCAGAATTTTATTTTTTATACGGATAATGGCGTCTTCGCTAAACACGGTCTAGATTATGGTAGTAGATTACTTTTAGAGTCTCTGCCGTATGAAGAATTAAAAGGACCAGTACTAGATGTTGGTTGTGGTTATGGGGTGCTAGGCATTATTGTTAATAAAAAGACTAATTTAGATGTAGATATGATAGATGTTAATAAAAGAGCCTTACATCTATCTAAAAGAAATGTAAAAGAAAATAAATGTATTAATATAAATGTATTCCTTAGTGACTGTTATGAAAATGTCACGAAAAAGTATAAGACTATTATTACAAATCCTCCGATTAGAGCAGGTAAAAAAATAGTCTATGATATCTTGCTAAATGCTAGAAATCATTTAGAACCTGATGGAACTTTGTACTTAGTAATAAGAAAAGAACAAGGAGCGAAATCGACAATTCTCGACTTAAAAAAATATTATGATATAAGTATTGTTAAGAAAAGTAAAGGTTTTTATATAATTAGTGCAAAAAAGTGTTGACTTGTTGATAAAGTTATGTTAATAATATAAATTGGCAATGTATTATTTTTTGGAATAATAAATGTAAAAAAACTATGGTAATGGGGTGAATTTTAGTGTCATATAAAATTGTAGAATATGGAAAAAAACGTGAAAGAAGAAATTATTCAAGAATAAGAAATACTTATGAGCTAAAGGATTTATTAGAGATTCAAAAGAAATCATATGATTGGTTTATTACAACAGGAATTAAAGAAGTTTTTGAAGACTTATTTCCAGTTGAAAACTTTTCAGGTACACTATCTTTAGAGTTTGGTGATTATCATTTTGAAGAACCAAGATATTCTATCAAAGCTAGTAAAGATAGAGAAACTACTTATGCAGCACCACTTAAGGTAGAAGTGCGTCTTTTTAATCGTGAGACAGGTGAAGTAAAAGAACAAGAAATTTTCTTAGGTGATATGCCTATTATGACTGATAGTGGAACATTTATAATAAATGGAGCAGAACGTGTTATCGTTTCACAATTAGTTCGTTCACCAAGTGTCTATTATAATAGAGAAATTGATAAGAATGGACGTGAGTTAATAACATCTCAAATCATTCCTACACGTGGTACATGGTTAGAATTTGAAGCAGATGCTAGAGATGTATTATATGTAAGAATAGATAGAACTAGAAAAGTAACCTTAACAACATTATTACGTGCTTTTGGTCTTTCTAGTGATGATGATATCTTAAAACTATTTGGAGAAGACGATTTCCTTAAGAATACTATCGCTAAAGATGCTACTAAGAACTTAGATGAAGCATTAATTGAAATATATGAAAAATTAAGACCAGGTGAACCAGCAACACTAGATTCATCTAAAAACCATATTATAACTAGATTCTTTGATGAATTTAGATATGATTTAGCAAAAGTAGGACGTTATAAATTTAATCGTAAATTAAATATCGTTGACCGTCTATTAAATCAAACATTAGCAGAAGATATCGTAGTAGATGGAGAGACTAAATTTGCTAAAGGAACAGTTGTAACTAAAGATGTTTTAGAAGATTTAAGAGAAATATTTGCAAATGGTTATGGTGTAGAAGAAGTTAAAATTAATGATGAACTTGATACTTATAACAAGATTCAAAAAGTTACTATTTATGATCCATTTGATAAGAAGAAAAAACTAATTGTTATTGGTAATGACCAAACAATAGATTCTAAACGTTTAACAATATCAGATGTTTATGCTGCAACTTCTTATTACTTAAACCTTTTACACGGTGTTGGTAATTATGATGAAATCGACCATTTAGGTAACCGTCGTATTAGACAAGTAGGAGAATTACTACAAAATCAATTTAGAATTGGTATTTCTCGTATGGAAAGAGTTATTCGTGAGAGAATGACTACTCAAGAAATGGAAGAAGTAACTCCTAAGACATTAATCAACATTAGACCAGTAACTGCTGCTATGAAAGAGTTCTTTGGTTCATCTCAATTATCACAATTTATGGACCAAACTAACCCGATCGCCGAGCTTACCAATAAACGTCGTTTATCAGCTTTAGGACCAGGTGGACTTTCTCGTGATAGAGCAGGTGTAGAAGTACGTGACGTTAATGCTTCACACTATGGTAGAATCTGTCCTATCGAGTCGCCAGAAGGACAAAACATTGGACTTATAACTTCACTTGCAAGTTATGCAAAAATAGATGAATATGGATTTATAATGACCCCATATCGTAAAGTTGTTGATTGTAAGATAACAGATGAAGTAGTTTACTTCACAGCAGATGAAGAACAAGACTATATTATTTCTGAATCAACAGTAAATACAAATGAAGATAATGTAATCATTGATAAAACAGTCGCTGCAAGATTTAGAGATGAAAATATTCTTGCAAAACCAGAACAAGTTGACTATATCGATGTATCACCTCAACAAGTTGTATCAGTAACAACAAGTTGTATTCCATTCCTAGAGCATGACGATGCAACTCGTGCCTTGATGGGTGCTAACATGCAACGTCAAGCAATGCCATTATTAAAAACAGAAGCTCCATTCATTGGAACAGGTGTTGAACATGTCGCTGCTAAAGACTCAGGAGTTTGTGTTATCGCTAAAGCAGATGGTATTGTAGATTATGTTGATGCTAAGAAGATAATTATCGCTAATGCTAAAGGTAAAGATACATATTATCTAGCAAACTTTGAACTTGCAAACTCTAGTATTTGTTCACATCAAAGACCAATCGTTAGAGTTGGAGACAAAGTTAAAATGGGTGATATTATCGCTGATGGTAATAGTTGTGATAATGGAGAACTTGCATTAGGTAAAAACGTTGTTGTCGCTTTCATGACTTATAATGGATATAACTATGAGGATGCTGTAATCCTTAATGAAAACCTAGTTAAAGATGATAAATATACATCTCTACATCTAGAAGACTATGAGATGCAATGTCGTGAAACTAAACTAGGACCAGAAGAAATTACTCGTGATATTCCAAACGTTAGTGAAGAAGCTAAGAAAAACCTTGATGAAAATGGTATCGTAACAATCGGTACTGAAGTTAAAGAAGGAGATATCCTAGTTGGTAAAGTAACTCCAAAAGGAATGGCTGAATTATCTAGCGAAGAAAAACTATTACATGCAATATTTGGTGAAAAGACTCGCGAAGTAAGAGATACTTCCCTTCGTGTACCACACGGTGGAGATGGTATAGTTCATGATATTAAGATTTACTCTCGTAAAGATAATGATGAACTACCAGCAGGTGTATCTAAAGTAATTAGAGTTTACATCATTCAAAAACGTAAGATTCAAGTAGGAGATAAAATGTCAGGTCGTCATGGTAATAAAGGTGTAATTTCCTTAATATTACCTCAAGAAGATATGCCTTACTTACCAGATGGTCGTCCAGTAGATATCATGCTTAACCCACAAGGTGTTCCATCTCGTATGAACTTAGGACAAATCCTAGAATTACATATGGGTATGGCCGCTAAGAAATTAGGCGTACATATCGCAACTCCAGTATTCGATGGTGCTCATATCGATGATATTGAAGAAATCATGGAAGAAGCTGGAATGGATAAAGATGGTAAAACAGTCCTATACGATGGACGTACAGGTGAACCATTCGATAACCGTATCTCTGTTGGTGTAATGTATATGATTAAACTACACCACATGGTAGATGATAAACTACATGCAAGAAGTACTGGACCTTACTCATTAGTAACTCAACAACCACTTGGAGGTAAAGCTCAATTTGGTGGACAAAGATTCGGAGAAATGGAAGTTTGGGCTCTATATGCTTATGGTGCAGCCTATACCCTTCAAGAAATGATGACCGTTAAATCAGATGATGTCATTGGTCGTGTCAAAGTCTATGAAGCGATAGTTAAAGGCGAAGAAGTAAATAGAGCAGGAGTTCCAGAATCATTTAGAGTATTAATGAAAGAGTTCCAAGCTTTAGGACTTGATATTTCAATCATCAATGAAGATGGAGAGTCTCTTGGCTTAAAACAAATAGAAGAAAGTGATGATGATGTGGGAGAACCGCTAAATGAAGAAGTAAACATCACTAAAATAAATACAGAAGATGCTAAAGAAGAAACTTCTGAAACTGAAGATGACGAAGAAACAGATGATGAAGACTTCGAAGAAGATACTTTTGAAGAAGATATAATAAATGTAGAAGACGAACTTAGTAAAGGAGATGAAGAATAATGATAGAAGTAAATAAATTTGATGCTATTAAAATTGGTATCGCTTCTCCTGAAAAAATTCGTGAATGGAGTTACGGTGAAGTAAAGAAACCAGAAACAATTAACTACCGTACTCTTCGTCCAGAACGTGATGGTTTGTTCTGTGAAAAAATCTTTGGACCAACTAAAGATTATGAATGTGCTTGTGGGAAATACAAAAGAGTTCGTTATAAAAATATAGTTTGTGACCGTTGTGGTGTTGAAGTAACTCAATCTAAAGTAAGACGTGAGAGAATGGGACACATTGAACTTGCTAGTCCTGTCTCTCATATCTGGTTCTTTAAAGGAGTTCCTTCAAGAATGGGACTTGTTCTTGATATGAGTCCTAGAGACCTAGAAGAAGTATTATACTTTGTTAGTTATGTTGTAATTGATAAAGGAAATGCTCCTTTAGAAAACAAACAAACCCTATCAGAAAAAGAATATCGTGCATACTATGAAAAATATGGTAACGGATTCAAAGTAGGTATGGGTGCAGAAGCGATTAAAGAACTACTTAAGAAAGTAGACTTAAAACATGATATTGATGAAATTAATAAAGAACTAGAAAATGCTCAAGGACAAAAAAGAACAAGACTATTAAAAAGACTAGATGTTCTAGATGCTTTCTATCGTTCTGATCAAAAACCTGAATGGATGATTCTAGATTGTATTCCCGTAATACCTCCAGAACTTCGTCCTATGATTCAATTAGACGGTGGACGTTTTGCAACAAGTGATTTAAATGACTTATATCGTCGTGTTATTAACCGTAATAATCGTTTAAAGAAACTTATAGATTTAGGTGCCCCTGGTATCATTATTCAAAATGAAAAACGTATGTTACAAGAAGCAGTTGATGCTCTATTTGATAATGGACGTCGTGGTAGAAGTGTAACAGGTGCAGGAAATCGTGCTTTAAAATCACTTTCTAGCATGTTAAAAGGTAAACAAGGACGTTTCCGTCAAAACTTACTTGGTAAACGTGTTGACTATTCTGGTCGTTCAGTTATCGTTGTTGGACCATCACTTAAGATGTATCAATGTGGTATTCCAAAAGAAATGGCACTAGAATTATTTAAACCACACGTTATCAATGGCTTAGTAGACCGTGATATCGCTCACAATATCAAAGCTGCTAAACGTCTTATTGAAAATAGAGATCCAGTAGTTTGGGATATTGTAGAAGATGTAATTAAAGAACATCCTGTATTATTAAACCGTGCCCCTACATTACATAGATTAGGTATCCAAGCATTTGAACCAATCTTAGTAGGTGGTAAAGCGATAAGACTACATCCATTAGTTTGTCCTGCTTTCAATGCTGACTTCGATGGAGACCAAATGGCAGTACACGTACCATTATCAGAAGAAGCTGGGGCAGAAGCAAGAACTCTAATGTTAGGTTCAGGAAACATCTTGAAACCATCTGACGGAAAACCAATCGTTACACCAGCTCAAGACATGGTTTTAGGTAACTACTATATAACTATGGAAAAAGCCGGCGAAGATGGAGAAGGTAGAGTCTTCAAAAATGCTAACGAAGCCCTAATGGCTTATGAAAGACGTGAGATAACTCTTCATACAAGAATTGCCGTTCCTGTAGATTCATTTAAATACAAGTTATTTACATCATCTCAAAAAGGTAAATACTTAATAACAACTGTTGGTAAAATTAAATTTAATGAAATCCTACCAGATTCATTCCCATATATTAATGAACCAACTGATGATAATATTCAAAATATTACACCTAATAAGTATTTCTTACCTAAAGGTGCTAATATTAAAGAAGAAATTAGTAAAATGCCTTTAGTAAAACCTTTCGCTAAGGGAACACTTGAAAAAGTAATCGACCAAGTATTTAAACGTTATAAGACTACAGAAACATCAGAAATGCTTGATAAGATGAAAGACTTAGGATTCTATTACTCAACTATCGCTGGTATCACAATATCAATGAGCGATGTTGCAACAAGTGAACATAAGCAAGAATATATAGATGAAGGACAAGCTTTAGTTAATAAGATTAATAAACAATATACTCGTGGTTTAATCACTGAAGAAGAACGTCATGAGAAAGTTATTGAAACTTGGTATGGAGTTAAAGATAAAGTTCAAGCTGAACTTGAAGATATCTCTAAAGAACAAGTAGATAACCCAATCTTCATCATGATGCACTCAAAAGCACGTGGTAGTATTTCTCAGTTTACTCAAGTTGCTGGTATGCGTGGACTAATGCAAAAACCAAATGGAGACCCAATTGAAATACCAGTTATCTCAAACTTTAAAGAAGGACTATCAGTATCAGAATTCTTCTTATCAACTCACTCTGCTCGTAAAGGTAGTGCCGATACAGCATTAAAAACTGCAGACTCAGGTTACTTAACACGTCGTCTTGTTGATGTATCTCAAGATATCATCGTTAAAGAAGATGATTGTGGTACAGAACAAGGTGTTGTAGCTCGTGCCTTTGTTAATGAAAAAACAGGAGCAGTTATTGAAAGTCTATATGACCGTATTGTTGGTAGATTTGCTAGCAAGAAAGTAATTAATCCTGAGACAAAAGAAGTAATTGTTGATAAAGATGAATATATCACAGAAGCGCTTGCTGATAAAATAGTTGCAGCAGGTATTGAAGAAGTTGAAATTAGATCTATCCTTACATGTAACACTGAAAAAGGTGTATGTCGTAAGTGTTATGGTAGAAACCTTGCAACAGGTAACATCGTTGAAATTGGTGAAGCAGTTGGTGTTATGGCTGCCCAATCAATTGGTGAACCTGGTACTCAGTTAACAATGCGTACCTTCCATACAGGTGGAGTTGCTGGTGGTGAAGATATTACTCAAGGTCTTCCACGTGTTCAAGAGTTATTCGAAGCACGTAACCCTAAAGGTAAAGCAACTATTGCCGAAATTGATGGTAAAGTTACTAAAATCGCTGAAGATCATGGTAAATATAAAATCAGTATTACAAACAAAGTTGAAACTAAAGAACATACAACTAACTATGGTGCTAAACTTTGTGTAGAAAAAGGTGATACAGTTTCTTGTGGAGATAAATTAACAGAAGGAGCTATCTCACCAAAAGAATTACTAGATGTAACAGATCCAATTACAACACAAGAGTACATCTTAAAAGAAGTACAAAATACATATCGTTCTCAAGGTGTTGATATCGCTGATAAACATATTGAAATTATCGCTCGTCGTATGATTTCTAAGATTAGAATCGTTGAAGGAGGAGATACTAAATTCTTACCTGGTTCTCTAGTTAACTTTAGAGAATTTACAGAAGGAAATAAAGAAGTAATCATTAGTGGTAAACGTCCTGCAACAGGTCGTCCAGTACTACTTGGTATTACTAAAGCTTCTCTAGAAACAGATTCATTCTTATCAGCAGCTTCATTCCAAGAGACAACAAGAATCTTAACAGATGCTGCAATTCATGGTAAAGTAGACCATCTTGAAGGATTAAAAGAAAACGTTCTAATAGGTAAATTAATACCTGCTGGAACTGGTCTAAAGAAATACCGTGATGTAGAATATACTCTAGAAGATGAGTTCGCTGATGAAGAACCATTAGAAAAACTAGAAGATGAATTTATGGAATAGTGTCAAATTTTATAAACACTATTCCTTTTTTTTGTGTCTTTTGTTACAATGATATAAGAAGGGATTGGTTAAAATGCGTATAGGTGTTGATTTAGATGGCGTTTTAAACGATGTAGCAGAGTGGCATTTTGCCTGTGGCTCTAAGTTTTGTTTAGAACAAAATATAAACCGAGGCTTTAATCCTAAAGGTTATTATATGGAAGATCAATTCCACTTAACAAGTGAAGAGAACATAGAGTTTTGGCGTCAATATATCTTTGATTTGTTAATCGCCATTCCAATAAGACCTTATGCTAGTGAAGTTATTCATAAACTACGTAAAGATGGACACAAAATAATAATATTATCAGCACGTGATAATCAGTATTTAACTCATCAATATAGTGGTATGATAGATTACTATGTTAAAGCTTGGTTAAATAAGTATAATGTTGAATATGATGAGCTAGTGATTAATACAAGTAATAAAAGAGAAAAATGTCTAAGTATAGGCCTTGACCTAATGATAGAAGATAAAGCTAGTAATGTTGATGATATTTCTAAAATAATCCCAGTTATGGTTTTTGATGCTCCATATAATCAAGGTTGTACTGGTAAAAATGTCATAAGAGTTTATTCTTGGTATCAAATATATCAAGAGATAATAAATAAATTTGCTGCTGTTGAAATAATTTAATAAGAGGTGATAAAATGGGTAAACTTAATAATAGAGGTTTTGGTATGAGTACAATGTTAATATTTATAGGGATATTTATTGTTGTACTAATCGCTGTTATGGTTTTGGCCTATAACAATGGAATAGAAAAAGATTCCCCAGCAAAAGCTGTGGAAAAAGAATCTGGTATGTTTGTACCAAGCGATGAAGAGGAGGAAAATTTATGAAAAAAGTTGCAATTAATGGGTTTGGAAGAATAGGAAGGTTAGCTTTTAGATTGCTTGATGAGGATCCAGAAATGGAAGTAGTAGCTATTAATGATTTAACAGATGCAGAACAACTTGCATACTTACTTAAATATGATACTTCACACAGAAGATATAAAGAAAATGAAATATCTTTTGAAGGAGATAATATTGTAGTAGGAGATAAGAAGATTAAAGTATATGCTGAAACAGATCCTAATCTATTACCATGGAAAGATTTAGATATTGATATTGTACTTGAATGTACTGGTAAATTTACAAGCGATGAGAAAGCTATGGCTCATATTAATGCTGGTGCTAAAAAAGTTATTATATCAGCTCCTGCTAAAGGAGATGTTAAAACTATCGTCTATAATGTTAACCATGATATATTAGATGGAAGTGAGAAGATTATCTCTGCTGCTAGTTGTACTACTAACTGTCTAGCACCTGTTCTAAAAGTATTAGATGATAACTTTGGTATTAAACAAGGATATATGACTACAGTACATGCTTATACAAATGACCAAGCTACACTAGACGTTGCTCATAAAAAAGGAATAAAAGCACGTCGTGGTAGAGCAAGTGCTGCTAATATCGTACCAGCATCAACTGGAGCAGCTTCTGCTATCGGTAAAGTATTACCTAACCTTGAAGGAAAAATGGAAGGAACAGCCATGAGAGTTCCTGTAACTACAGGTTCAGTTGTTGACTTAGTATTAAAACTTAATAAAAATACTACAGTTGAAGAAATCAATGAAACTCTTAAAAACAATACTAATGAAACTCTAGGATATACAACTGACCCAATCGTATCAAGTGATACAATAGGAATGCACTATGGTAGTTTAGTTGATAGTCTACTTACATCAATTAGTGAAGTAGATGGAGAACAACTAGTTAAAGTAGTAGCATGGTATGATAATGAAATGAGTTATACTGCACAGTATGTAAGAGTAGCAAAATACGTTGCAAACCTATAAGATATGGTAAAACATATCTTTTTTCTTTACATTTTTTAAATATATATTATAATAAGAACAAAAATGTAAGAAAGGTGTATTTAAAAATTATGTTAGTAGATACAGAAGAAAAAACTAGATGTTTAGAATTAATTGAAGAATTAGAAAAACAAATTGAAGAATTAGAGCAACAAGGTTATAGTTGTGATTACTTTGAAAAAAGAATAAATGCAGTTAAAGGTATTGAAGGTAATTTAAGGTTAGAAAGAGACTTTAAAAGGACTCCTTATGGATTTGTTATTAAAGATGGCATTAGTGCATTAGAAAAACAATATGATAAAGCATTAAAGATGTTAGTCAAAGATAAATATAATCTTCGTATTGATAAAAAAAGAGATAGAGAACTAGAACAATTATTAAAAAATGCAAAAGAAAACTTAAATTACGATATAGATAATCAGGAATTAGAAGATTATATTCAAAGAATAATACCATATTTTTCATGTATTATAAAAAAAGATTGCATTATACCTTTAGCAGAAACAATATATCAAATTATAAAAGTAGAATATAGCCAAAGTTTTACAACTAATATGTTACATATTATAAGGCCACAAATTAGTCTTTTAAAAATAACAAAACCAATTTACAAAGAAATTTGTAATTGTTTAGAGAGAGAGTTACATAAATATGATATAGATACAAAAGGTAAATATTTTGATGGATATTTAATAGAAGAAATAGTAGAAAAAGAAAATGAAAACTTTATTCCATTAGATGAAAGACTAGAATATTTAAGAAGCAAGAAACTAAATAATCAAAATAGTCAAGAATTATCTATAACCGAAGAGAAAACATTCATTATAAATAGAATTCTTGATATATATAAAAATCTACTAAAACAAATTAGGAGACTGATAGTTATAAAAAAAGAGAATAGTAATGATAACGCCGAAGAAGATGTAAAAATTTATAAGGCAGCCCTAAAAAGAGTATCAATGTATGGTGAAATAACAGCTTTATTTTCAAATTCTAATTTTAGAACAGAAGCATCAGCAGTTATGTTGTTTGATGAAATATTTGTTAGATATAATAATAATCAAAATGAAGCTTATGAGATATTAACTGGTAAAAAAATTCCTGTTGTTGATTCAGAAACAAAAACAGAAGAAGAACTACCTCCAGTATTTATAGAAAGAAAAATGAAAGAAGATACAATCGATTTTTATAAAGTAACACAGCCATACGAAGAAGAAATTAAAACATATTTAGAAAGTGATAAAGATAGATTAAGTAAACAACTGGAAATATGGGAATACGAAGGGAAAAAAGCTATATATAATAATTTAATAAGAGAAGAAGAGTCTCATCAAAAAGTTTTAAAATAAGAGCCAATGCTCTTTTTCTTTTCGTTTAAATCATCATAAACTATGCTATAATCTATTTAAAGGAGATATAATTTATGAATAATGATACTAGAAATCTAATAGAAGCAATGCTAACTAATGATTCTAATACTGTCAACTTACTAATAAAGAAATCAGAAAATAATGAAATTACTGATAAGGTTCGCGAAGATTTTATTGCTCTATCTTTAGAAGAACAACAAGAAATTTATAATAGGCTAGAATCTATTTTAAAAATGTGTTACTTAGCTTCTTCGAAAGAAATAGATGATTTATCTAAAGAAGAATTATTTTCTTTAAAAGAAAGTTTAATTTATTATCTCGGAAGATTTTCTATTCCTAATATAGACTTATTAAAAAAAATTTATGCTATTGAAAAAAATATAAATTTACTTTTCAATATCACATGTTCTAGTCTAATAACGTTTGATGAAGAAATAGAATTAGACTTTATTTCAAGAATAGAACCCGGTAACGACTATGATTTATTAATTCGTTCTTGGACTCTAGCTTTCTATACTAATATTAAAAATCCATACGAATATATAGATAATGGAATAGATGATTGGTCTAATGCAAAGAATGCGAGATTAAAAAGATTAGCCATTAATGATGAAAATAATCCCAAATTTATCAAAACCAAAGCTTTTCGTTTGATGGATTTAGTTGTTATCAACTTATTTTTAGAAAATAGAGGCTATAATACAATAACTAAAGAAGATTATAAAATTATAGATGACACAAAAATAAATTTTAAAGAATACTCAAAAAATAAAGTAAAAAAATTAACTTATTTTAAAGAAAAAATTATGAGTAATAACCCTTATTAAATTTCATTATTACAATACTGTTATAAAGAATAGTCAATATTGAAAAAATATAAGAAAAAGACTACAATATTATTAGGAGGATTATATATATGAAGAAAACAGTTAAAGATTTAAATATTGATAATAAAAAAGTAATAATTAGATGTGATTTTAATGTTCCTGTTAAAGAAGGAAAGATTACTGATGACACAAGAATAGTAAAGAGTTTACCTACTATTAAATACTGCCTAGAACATAATGCTAAAATAATTTTAATGTCTCACTTAGGACGTGTAAAAACAGAAGAAGATAAAACTAAGAATGACCTTAGTGTTGTTGCAACAAGACTTAGTGAACTATTAGATAAAAATGTAACTTTTGTAAATTCTACAAGAGGAGAAGAGCTAGAACAAGCTACTTCTAATATGAAAGATGGAGATATCGTTCTAATGCAAAATACTCGTTATGAAGATTTAGATGGTAAAAAAGAAAGCGGATGCGATATGGAACTTGCAAAATACTGGGCAAGTTTAGGAGATGTCTTTATTAACGATGCCTTTGGTACTCTACATCGTGCCCATGCTTCAAATGTTGGTATAAGTACATACTTACCAAGTTGTGTAGGACTACTTGTCGAAAAAGAGTTAAATGCTTTATCTTATCTTTTTAATCCTGATAGACCATTTATGATAATATTAGGAGGCGCTAAAGTTAGTGATAAGATAGGACTAATTGAAAACTTACTTCCTAAATGTGATAAGATTCTAATTGGAGGAGGTATGGCTTTTACTTTCTTAAAAGCAGAAGGTTATAATATTGGTAATTCACTTTTAGATGAAGAGTCCCTTGACTTCTGTAAAAAAATATTAAAAGAAAATGAAGATAAAATTATTTTACCAGTAGATGTAGTTTGTTATGATGAGTATGTTGATACTGAAGGAACTGTTAAAGATATAACAGAACTAACTGATAGTGAGATGGGCTTAGATATTGGCCCTAATACTGTTAATATCTTTAAAAATAACTTAAGTAATGCTAAAACAATTATGTGGAATGGACCACTAGGTGTATATGAATTTAAAAACTATGTTAAAGGTACAAATGATGTATTAACTTACTTAACAGAAATTAATGCTAAAACAGTACTTGGTGGTGGAGATATAGTTGCAGCAGCTTCATCTTGCAACGTAACAGATAAACTATATCATATCTCAACAGGTGGAGGTGCTACCTTAGAATATTTAGAAGGAAAAGAATTGCCAGGGCTAAAAAATATCCCTGAAAAATAAAATATTACTAAAGGAGGAAACTTTATGAGAATAGGTCTATTTACAGATTCTTATGTACCATCTGTTAATGGAGTAATAACAAGTGTTGAAACCTTAAAAAAAGCTCTTGAACAGAAAGGACATACAGTCTACATAGTTACAGTAGGACAGGATAGTAAGACCTATGACTATAATGAAAAAGAAAGAATACTAAAAATTCCCGGTATTCCTTTAGGAATTTATGATTATAGAATGTCTAGTATTTATCCTTTAAAAGTAATTAATCTAATTAAATCTTGGAACTTAAATTTAATTCATTCTCACACTGAACTTAGTATGGGAATATTTGCAAGACTATTCGCTAAACAATATAATATACCGTTAGTACACACTTATCATACAATGTATAAAGACTATACTTGGTATGTTTCAAGAAATATTAAATTCTTTGATATGGGATGTAAAAAAGCCGTTGAATATATAAGTAAATTCTATTGTGATAACACAGCAGATGCTTTTATCGTTCCCACTGTAAAGACATACCATTTGTTTAGAGATGAATATCATTATGACAAAGATATATATATAGTACCTACAGGATTAGATGCTTCAAGGTTTTATAAAGAAAATAGTGACAAACTAAAAGTAACTCGCTTAAGACGTTATTTAGGATATAAAAGAAAAGACTTTGTCATGTTATTTGTAGGAAGACTTGCTCAAGAGAAAAATGTTACTTTTCTTTTTGATATTATAGAAAAGACTAAAAATAAGAATATCAAACTATTAGTAGTAGGCTATGGTCCAGATGAAGAGAATTATAAAAAAGAAGTTAAAGAAAGAGGACTTGAAGATAGAATAAAGTTTACAGGTAAAGTTGCTTGGATTGATATGCCAAACTACTATCATGTCTCTAATGCTTTTATAACAGCATCTACTACAGAAACACAGGGGTTAACAGTAATAGAAGCCTTAGCAGCATCCTTACCAGTAATATGTATTGATGATGATGCCTTTAAGAGTGCAGTTGTTGATAACTTTAATGGCCGTATCTTTAAAGATGAAAAAGAATGCTTAGAAATAGTAGAAGAGTTATCTACTAATAAATTAGAACTTGATAATTTAACAGATAAAGCGGAAGGCTCTGTTAAGAAATATTCTTTATCAAGCTTTGCTGACTCTGTCTTAGAAGTTTATAAAGTAGCGATAACAAAACACAATAAAAAACAAGCTTTATCCACAAGAATTGTGGATAAAATAAAAAATAAATGGAAGGATGGAAAGAAAAATGATAGTAGCCTTAAATCACAAGAGTAATTTTACGAAAGATGAGATACTAAAGTACTTAGAAGATTATAAAAACTTAAATACCTATAATCATGAAATGATTTTAATACCAAGTGTCTGTTACTTACCATTAATACCAGATAACATAACATATGCTTCAGAAGATGTAAGTAGTAAAACAATGGGAGCATACACAGGAGAAGTTACTGCTAAAGCCATTAAATCATTAGGAGCTACATACACCTTAATTAATCATAGTGAAAGAACAACTAAGATGAATGAAGATCTTGAGATAAGTAAGCAAAAGTTAGAACAAGCATTTAACAATGACTTAATACCTATTATCTGTATAGGAGATACTTTAGAAGAACATGAAAGTGGTACTTATGTTGATAAAATAAAAAAAGACATGGATTATCTACTAAGTGATATAGATAAATCTAAAGACTTTATCATTGCCTATGAACCTATATTTGCTATTGGAACAGGTATTGTTCCCACAAATCTAGATATTGAAAAAGTAACTACTATGTTAAAAGAAACATATCATAAGAAAGTGTTATACGGTGGTAGTGCTAATGAAAATAATATTGAAGAATTAAAACAAGTTAAAGATATAGATGGCTTTCTATTAGGAGGAATATCTTTAAAACTTTCTTCTTTACAAGAGTTTCTTGATAAGTTACAATAGTAAGCTAAGGAAGTGATATTATGCCAAATTTAGAAGAATTAATAAAGATAAGGGAAGAAGCTATTAAAGAGGTAAGTGAAGAAATAGAAAAAGTTGAAGAATTTCTAAAAAAGGGAGCTACTGAATTATATGTAGAAGTAATTACACCTGATATAGAAAGTAGTGCTAACAATCATTTATTTACAGATATAGGAATAACAATTGACTATGGAAAAAATATTCCCGGTTATGAATTTAATAAAAAACTTTTTAATCAACTAGAATCCCTAAACTTAAATAGAATAAAGATAGATAATTATCTGCAATTTTTAAAAAATAGTAGAGACCTTATTTTATGCTTCTTGCAAGAAGAAGATAAGTATATTTTCTATCGTCAATCTTATCTACAAGAAATTGTAGAAAAGGATGGATATGAGTTTGAAGATTCAAACGAAGATAAAATGTTTACTATTTCTGCACCATTACCAACTTTAGAAAGAGATGCATATGGAAAAGTTTTAATTAAAAAAGATTAAAACTTTTTCTTTTTCGACAAATTCTCTTATTTTTTACTCTTTAACTATTTTCTTATCTGTTATATAATTAAGATGCGTGGTAGTATATGGAAGGAGAGAAAATGAAAAAGACCAACGTATTAATGATTGATGATAATATTGAACTAGTTAAAATGGTGAAGGAGTACTTTAAAGATAATAAAGAAGTTGCCATTACTCTTACCGCTAATGATGGAATAGAAGGATTAAACCTAATAGAAAATAACCAAGAAGAGTATGATGTAATTGTTCTTGACCTAATTATGCCTAATAAAGATGGTATGAGTGTTCTAAAAGATATGAGAGAAAAGAAACTAGATAAGAAAGTAATCGTCTTAACCTCTTTTAATACACAAGAAGTTATAAGAGAAGCTAGTGAATTAGGTATTAGTTACTTCATCTTGAAACCTTTTGAATTAACTGAACTAGAAAAGAGAATATTAGAGTGTAGTAGTAAGAACGATTATGATAAGAAAACTATTGATATGAAATATAATAACTTACAAGTATCAATAACAAAGATATTACATGAATTAGGTGTACCATCTCATATTAAAGGTTATCAATATATAAGAGAAGGTATAACAGTTTTATATGAACATCCTGAAGTAATAGGTGGAATTACTAAAGAACTATATCCTGATATAGCAGAGAAATTTGATACAACAGTCTCTCGTGTAGAACGTGCTATAAGACATGCTATTGAAGTAAGTTGGAATAGAGGTAATTGGCAGTTAATGGAAGATATCTTTGGACATAGTGTTGATATCGATAAAGCTAAACCAACTAATTCAGAATTTATTGTCACAGTCGCAGATAAACTTCGTCTTGAATTTCATCAAGATGCAATTAGGCAGTAATAATATTATTAAGACGAGCAGTAGTAGTCTTTTTATTTTGCTTTCATTTAAAAATAATTAATAGTATAATTAAAACAACAAATGAGTAGGTGATGTTATGAAAATTAATAGTAAAAAGATGAAATATTTATCAAAAATTACTAACTCACTATATAAAGAATTTAAAATAGATTTTTTATACCACTCTAATCATTTAGAGGGAAGTACTTTTTCTAAAGATGAATTAGAAAAGCTTTTAACTGAAAAGAAAGTTGAAGGTAGCCACTCCCTAGACGATATAATTGAAACAAAGAACTCTTTAGAAGTCTTTGACCAAGTAATTAATGATAGTAGCGAATTGTTAGATAAGTTTATGTTATTTAATTGGCATAAACTACTAAAAAAGGGAACAGTTGATGATGAGATACATAATATTGGTATGTGGAAAAAATATGAAAACAAATTAAGAGGCGTAGACTTAAAATTAGCATTACCAGTTGAAGTTGATAACTTAATGTTTAATTTATTATCTGATTATAACGAACTAGAAACAGTTACCCTAAAAGACATAGCAGATTTCCATTATAAATTTGAAAAAATTCATCCCTTCCAAGATGGTAATGGTAGAATAGGTAGATTTATTATTCTAAAACAATGTTTAGAATGGAATATTGACTTAATCGCTATAGATGATAAGTATGATGACGAATATAGAAATGCTTTATATAAAGCCCAAAAAACAGGTGATAGTGAAGATTTAGTAACAGTATTTAAAAAGTGTCAAAATAGATTAGATGAGAAATTAGAAAAATATAAAAGTCTTTTAGACCAAGTAGATATTGATATGCAAAATTAATTTTAAAGATGTAAGATGTAAGCTGTAGAATTACAATATAATTTTATAGCTTTTTCTTTTTTATATTATTGACTAAATATTAGAAAAAATATATACTTATATTAGAAGATGTGGGAGGTGACTACACTAAATGGAACGAAAAATAAATAAATTCTTACTAAAATGGAAAACAGATTTAATAAGAAAGCCTTTATTAATAATTGGAACAAGACAAGTAGGTAAAACATATACAGCAATAGAGTTTGGTAAAAATAATTACCAACATGTCGCTTACTTTAATACTGATCATAACACAATTATAAAAGACTTATTTAAAAAAGAAAGATCTATTACAAGATTAGCAGAAGCTTTAAGTATAATATCAGAAGTTCCTATTGTTAAAAATGATACCTTAATAATCTTTGATAATGTTACAGATGAAGAGATAATTAAAGGAATAAAACTATTTGGTTATGATAAGAATGATTATCATGTTATCGCTATTACATCAAGTAGAGATTCTCTATTAAAGTTTAGAGGAGAAGAATTTCAATATAAAATAATGACAGAAATGGACTATGAAGAGTTTTTATGGGCTATTGGAGAAAAGGAAACAGCAGATAAAATAAGATATGCTTATGATAATCATAGAAGTTGTAGTGTTCATACTAAAGCTTTAGATTTCTTTTATGACTATTTAATAACAGGAGGACTTCCTGAAGTAGTAGAAGCATTCGCTACTAAAAAACATTATGGATATCTTGATAGTATTAAAGAAAGAGTCTTTGATATAAATAAAAGTGAACTATTAAATAGTAAAAACTTAATAGATATAGAACGTGGTATCGAAGTAATGGAAAGTATTCCTAAACAACTAGAAAAAGATAATAAAAAGTTTCAATATGGTGTTTTGGGCTATGGAAGAAGAGCTAAAGAGTATGAGAACTCAATTAACTTTTTAGTAACTAACCAATTAGTCTATCGTTCATATAAAATAAGGGTAGCAAAGTCTCCTTTATCTAGTTGTAGAGAACTTGATAGTTTTAAACTATATCTACCAGATGATGGACTTTTAAGTATGAGATATAACTTAACTAAAGATAGACTAAGAGTAGATGATAATATTAAACAAGCCTTATATGAAAATCATATCGCTCATACTTTAGTAGAAGCAGGTTATTCCCTATACTATTATCAGTCAGAAGGAAAAGCAGAAGTAAACTTTGTTATTCAAAATAGAATGGGTAAGATTATTCCTATAGAACTTGCAACTAAACAAGGTTCTAAAGTAAAGAGTCTATCAGTCTTTATGAAAAAATATATTGTAACAGATGCCTATCGTATTACAGAAAGTAACTTTTCAACAAAGAAAAATGTTAGGTATCTACCTATATATGCTATATTCTGTTTAAATGAACAATTATATTAAGGAGAGTGAACAATGAAAAAAGTATTATTAACAATTATAGATGGTTTTGGATATAGAGAAGAAAAGAAAGGTAATGCTATTATTGTAGCAAATCCAGATAATATAATAAATCTATGGAAAGAATATCCTCATACTACATTGGAAGCAAGTGGTGAAGCAGTAGGACTTCCAGCTGGACAAATGGGTAATAGTGAAGTAGGACATTTAAATATAGGAGCAGGACGTGTTGTAGACCAACCTCTTATGCAAATTAATCATGCTATTGAAGATGGTAGTTTCTTTAAAAATGAAGTTTTACTAGATATAATTAATCACTGTAAAGAAAATAATTCATCTCTACATTTATTTGGACTATTAAGTGATGGAGGAGTTCATTCTCATATTAATCACTTCTTTGCAATGTTAGACCTATGTAAAAAAGAAAACTTTCATAATGTCTATGTTCATGCTTTCCTAGATGGTAGAGATACCCTTCCAGATGTCGCTCTTAAATTTCTAGATGAATTGAATGATAAACTTAATGAACTAGGCTTTGGTAAACTAGCAGATATTTCTGGAAGATATTATTCTATGGATAGAGAAAGAATGTGGAATGTTACTAAAAAGTATTATGATTTATTAGTACATGGAGAGGGAGTAAAAATAGATTCATATAAAGATTATATAGAAGATTCTTATAAACAAAATATTATGGATGAATTCATTGTACCTGCTAAATTAATAGATGATGGAACTTTAAAAGAAAATGATGGTATGGTAATGCTTAACTTTAGACCAGACCGTATTACTCAAACTTTCACTGCTCTAACTAATAAAGACTTCAAAGAGTTTCCAAGAGTAGATTTTAAAAATGTAAAACTAGTAACTATGATGACTCCAGAACATACTGTTATTGCAACTCCTGCTTTTCCTCCAATGCATCTAACTAATACATTAGGAGAATATGCGGCATCAAAGGGGTTAAAAATATTAAGAATAGCAGAAGCTAGTAAATATCCACATGTTACATACTTCTTTGATGGAGGAGAAGAAAAAGATATTCCTAATACAGATAAAATAATTGTTCCAAGAAAAGATGTAGCAACTTATGATATGTATCCTGCTATGAGTGCTTATGAAGTAACAGATAAACTAATAGAAGTTATGGATAAATATGATTTAATCATTCTAAACTTTGCTAACTGTGATATGGTAGGACATACTGGTAAATTTGATAAAGTTGTAGAAGCTGTTAAAGCCGTTAATGAAAATGTAGGAAGACTATATGAAGCAAGTAAGGAAAAAGACTTTACAATGTTTGTAACAGCAGACCATGGTAACTCTGAAATTATGGAAGACGATAAAGGAGATGTAATAACTGCTCACACAACTAGTCCTGTTCCATTTATTATTACAGACCATAATATTAAAGAAATAAAAACAGGTAAATTAGGAGATATCGCTCCAACAATATTAAAATATATGGATATAGAGAAACCAGACGAAATGACTGGAAATAACTTGATTTAAATGGTTAGATGAGCTATCCTATAAGTAGGAGGGTTTAATTATGACAGATGAAGAACTAAAATCATATGAAGATAAGTTATTAGAGTTAAAAGTAGGTAGGGGAAAACTAATTAGACAAAGAAAAAAACTGCTTGAAGATGATAATGTGAAAAAATATCTTGGTATAGAAAAAAACTTGATTCATCTGCTAAAGAAGCAATGACTTTACAAGGTATAATACTAGTAGAACGACAAGAAAGGTGTCCTCATCCTGCTTGGTATTTTTGGGGATACATCGAAGATACTTACGAAGGAAAAGTTTATTGGACTTGTCAGTGTGTCGCTTGTGGAAAAAAATTAGAGGAAGTTCGCAGTAGGAATTATCCACATGACAGAGTTATATGGAAAGAAAGTTTTTTTGCTAAACCAACTATAAGCGATATGTCATATAGAGAAGTAGCAGATAAATGGGTTAAATTTATGGAAGATTTTCCACAAGAAGATAAATCTATTGAAGAAAAAGGAAGAACATTTACTAAAATGATGAATCCTAATAGAGTAAAGTAACCAGCAATGGTTATTTTTTTTCTCTTTCAAATAGAACTAACGTATTATATAATAGAGTAAAGAGGAGGGATAACTATGCAGCGAATTATTTTTCATATCGATGTTAATAATGCCTTTTTATCTTGGACTGCTATCTATCTTTTAAATCATGGCCATAAACAAGATATTAGAAAGATTCCTTCAGTAATAGGAGGAGATGAAAAAGCAAGACGAGGTATAGTCCTTGCTAAAAGTCCTATCGCTAAGAAATATGGAATAGTAACAGCAGAGACATTATATAGTGCTAGAAGTAAATGTAAAGCCTTACAAGTATTTCCTCCTAACTATGCTTTTTATAAAGAACAATCTAAAAAGTTATATAATTATCTATCACAGTATA
>CALVUY010000013.1 GCA_944363705.1 uncultured Bacilli bacterium
TTATGGTGCGTTCTCTTTTTTTAATAACTCATAATTCCTTTATTTTTCAACATTTTATCAACAAAGGAATTTATTCAAATAAAAAGAATAAAGTATCTACAACTAGACACTTTATTACCATCCATAACGAATAATTTCAAATTTTATATTGTTACTAGTAGCAAATCCTTCTAAATTAGACTGACTTGTAAATAACAAATCCATATGATTACCAGTAACCGCTCCACCTCTATCCATAACAATAGCAAGAATAGGTTCATTATAAATATTAATACCACTTATCCTAACAATACTACCACATGGAATAGATCTATCTGCAGCAACTACTCTCACCTTTCCGTAAACCTGATCTTCAAAATAGATATTACCATTCTTAAAGTTTTGACGTGGTGGACAAGCACTATTACCAGAACATCCTGGACAGTCAGGTCCATAAGCAGTAAGAGTTCCCATAAAAGCTACAGGACTACTACTAGCCACACTAATCGCATCATAAAAACTATCATATAAAGTAGGTTCTTTAGCTTTCTCCATCTCTTTAATAGAATTATACTTATTAACAATATGAACTGCTTGCAAACTCTTTACACTATTTATATTAGAAGTCATTACTACAGTCTTATTATTACCAGATAATACAACAAAAGCTAGAGCAAAAACAACAATTACAAAACCAAAATATCTTAAAAATCTTTTACCCATCTTTTTACCTCATTTTCTATTTAAGATAATACTAGCATTATTATCTATCAAAGTCAAATAAACTTGAAGCATTTCTACTGGTAATTTCTGCTAATTCCTCTACACTAATATTTTTTATATCAGCAATAAAGTTAGCAATAAACTCTAAATACTTAGAAGAATTAATTTTCCCTCTAAAGGGAACAGGAGTAAGATAAGGACTATCAGTCTCAAGTACAATAGATTCTAAAGGCACTTCTTTAACTACATCTTTTAATTTAGAGTTTTTAAAAGTAACAACTCCACCTATTCCTAATAAGAATCCCATACTTATATAAATATTAGCAGTCTCTAAACTTCCACTAAAACAATGTATTATTCCTTTTACTTTATATTTCTTTAAAGTATTAATAGTATCCATAGTTGCATCTCTAGAATGTATTACAACAGGAAGATTAAAAGCATTAGCAATCTTTAATTGTTCTTCAAATAACCATATCTGTTTATCTTTATTTTCTTTAGTATAGTGATAATCAAGACCTATCTCCCCAATACCTATAATTTTTTTCTCGCCTAATAAACTCTTTAAATAGTCTAAATCAGATTCAGTAACAGTATCAGCATATTCTGGATGATATCCTATCGTAACATAAACCATATCATACCTATCTTTTAAATCCATTACTTCTTCTATACTTTCCCTACTACAACCTGATACAACAATTTTATCAATATTAGCATTCTTGTTCTCTTCTATAACTTTATCTATATCATCATAATCTTCCCTACTTAAATGACAATGTGTATCTATATACATAAAAATCACCGCTTCCTAAAAGCATTATATCAAAAAAAGAATCTTCTAAACAGTATTTTACTATTTACAAGACTTATTCTTTTTTCTTCGACATAAAAACAATCTTATTAAATAAAAAGTTAATACAATTAAATAACCGATATCTAATATATTATGCCCTATAATAACCATTACAACTAAAACTCCATAAAGAACTGCAACTGCCACTACCTCAATTTCTAACTTTCGTTTCTTAGTCATAATTCTATCCTTTCTTACGACTTCAAATACTACTTGTTACTACGTAAACACTACCCTTCAACTATAACATAAAAATTAGGATAATTTTAAAAATCACCCTAATTATTTTTTAGTTTACACCAAAATTTTACAAATCATGCTCTTTTAAGAACTTATCTTTATCTATTCTTTGAAATAATACACTAGGAGTTCCTACTTCATATTTATTACCTTTTAGATAACTATTTTCTTCTTTAGTATTATTAATCTGTCTAAAAATCTCTTTAGATGTAGAAGGTATTGCAAAAGATAAATTAATAGAACATACTCTAATAGATTCAAGTAAATTATATAAAACAGTTTCTAATCTATCTTTACTATCCTCATCTTTAGCAAGAATCCAAGGAGTAGTTTCATCAATATACTTATTACTAGCTCTCAATACTTCTAAAATTGAATTAATAGCATCAGATACTGCTAACTTATCCATCGCTTTATCTATATTACTACTTAAACTATTAATCCTATCAATAAATTCACTATCTATATCTTCATAACATTCTTTATTAGTAACAACTCCATCAAAATACTTATTAGCCATACTAATAGTACGTTGTACTAAATTACCTAAAGTATTAGCAAGATCACTATTTATTACATCTATAAGTAATTCATAAGTTAAATTACCATCATTAGCATAAGGAATTTCTTTAAGTAAGTAATATCTAACAGCATCTATGCCAAATAACTCTACTAAGTCATCTGCATAAATAACATTACCTTTACTTTTACTCATCTTATCATTATCAGTAAGTAACCAAGGATGACCAAATATTTTCTTAGGTAAAGATAAATCTAAAGCCATTAATATAATAGGCCAGTAAATAGTATGAAAACGAAGTATATCTTTACCAATTAAATGTAAGTCAGCAGGCCAAAGTTTTTTAAACAAATCACTACTACCATCAGGATCATACCCTATAAAAGTAATATAATTTGTTAAAGCATCAATCCATACATAAATAACATGCTTAGGATCAAATGTAACAGGAATACTCCATTTAAAAGTAGTTCTAGTAACACATAAATCTTGTAAACCAGGTTTTAAGAAGTTATTAATCATTTCATTCTTACGAGACTCTGGTTCTATAAAATCATCATGCTCTTCGATATACTTTAATAATCTATCTTGATATTTACTCATTCTAAAGAAATAAGCTTCTTCTTTTTGTTTTTGCACATCTCTTCCACAATCAGGACATTTACCATCCACTAATTGACTATCGGTAAAGAAAGACTCACAAGGTGTACAATACCACCCTTCATATTCACCTTTATAAATATCTCCTTGTTCATATAACTTATTAAATATTTTTTGAACAATCTCTTTATGATGTTTATCAGTAGTTCTAACAAAATTGTCATAACTAGTATCCATCAAATCCCAAATTCTTTTTATTTCATTTGCCACTGAATCAACGAATTCTTGAGGTTCAATTCCAGCATCATGAGCTTTTGTTTCTATTTTTAACCCATGTTCATCAGTACCAGTTTGAAAATAAACATCATAACCTTTACTTCTCTTATATCTTGCAATAGCATCTGCAAGTACTACTTCATAAGTATTACCAATATGTGGTTTTCCTGATGTATAACTTATAGCAGTTGTAATATAATATTTCTCCATTAATATCTCCTCCTCAAATTAAAAAGATTTATTATAACGAAAGGACGAGCTAACCCGTGGTACCACCTTTCTTTACAATAAATCTTGTACACTTATTCTAATTAACGCTTAGCACGTTCATACTTACATATCAATATGAAAGTTCAGAAGCCATATCTTATAAAATCATTCGTTTCTTTTCCACCAACCAAGAACTCTCTATAACTAGAATTTATAAGACTCTTCATCACAACTTTTAATAACGATATTCTAACACAAGAGAAATTAATCTTCAAGATATTTTGATAGAAAATTAGCAATTATCTGAATTATATGTTCATCTTCTTCCGTAAAACTCTTACTATCTTCAATAACCATAAAAACTAAACCAATAGTCTCACTATCAGAAAGTATTGGACTAAGAATATATTTGTACTCCACCCCTTTATTTTTACTATCTACAATCTCTTCTACTAAACTAGTACCTTTTACTAAACTCTCTGTTTGAAATAAATATTCTTCTAATCTTGAAGAAATATTAAATCCATAAAACTCTTTTTTTAACTTACCAGTACCTGCTACTACTTTATCTCTATCAGTAACAAAAATACTTTTACTTATAGTCATATGAATAGTATCAAGCAAAGACTGTGCCATTTCACTCAAATCTTCACTAGTAGAAAATTTCTTCAAACTAATAGTCTCTTTATCTACAAAAAACTCTAAAGTCTCACCGTCTCTAATCCTAAGAGACTTTCTAATATCTTTAGGAATAACTATTCTTCCCAAATCATCAACTCTTCTTACTACACCTGTTGTTTTCATATATGCTCCTTCCTTTACAGTAGTATTATTCCATTATCTGCCCAATTTTATACTATAAAAAATAATGTATCTAATAATATTATATACGCAAGAAGTAGTTTTTTCCTTGGTAATTATTTCCAGTTAACTAAAGACACAAAAAAATTCTCACTTAATCAAATAAATGAGAATTTTCCATCGTAAAAACAAATCTTTCTATCTGTTCTTTCAAGCTATTAAGAAGTATTGTATCTTTAACTAATATTTTCATATCAACAGTCTCTAATATTTGTTTAACATAAGTAGTTTGTAAAAACTTAGTAGCATCTTTCTTAAAGGTAGTATTATCATCTTTAACTATTAAATCTAAATTACTTACAAGTTTCTCTTTAACAAGACTAGTAAGAACTTGTTTCTCTTCTTTTTTCGCTTCTTTATTAAACTTAACTAAATCTTTCTTTAAATTTTTAACTAAGTCCATTGGTTTATCATCATCAAACTTAGAATAATTATCTTCTATTAATTTTATTCTTTTCTTAAAAATATTTCTAAATTCTTTTTTTAAGTCATCTTTATAACTAATTAAGACTTCATTAAATTTATCACTATTTAAAATTAAATTATTATGTTTAGCAATATTAAGAACCCTTTGTTTAACTGTATCCATCGCTTCAAGTGGCACTTCTATAACTCCATTAATAATATCATCTTCTATTAAAGAATTAGTATTATTAGTAGCAAGTTCTAATCCTGCTGTCATTAATATTTGTTTATGCTGTTTTAAAATATCCTCTTTAACCACTACCATCATAGCCTCCAATTCTACTAATAAGTATAAGAAGATAAAAGGTTTTAGTCAAGAGGACAAAAGAAAAAGAGCATAAGCCCCACTATTAGAATATTATTATCTATTATTACTTTGCATTTCTAATCTCTTAACTCTTTCTTTAGTTTTCTCATAACTACCATCTTGATATCTTTCAAAAAAACATCTATACATTCTTTTAGTGTATTCATCTTTTGACATATAATCTCTTTCCATTAATTCTTCTAATAATTTATCAATAGTTTCTTCTCTATGCTCATTAAGATAATTAGGACCAAAATAAAACCAATTTACATTGTCAAGATGATTAGAAACACTGCCGTTACCATAGTTAAAACTATAATATGAACTCCCACTAATAACTATATCAGATGTAGATAATAAAGTCTGAAGCTCTTCAACCTTTAATCCATCTATATTTTCAAAAGGAATAGCTATCATACTTTTGTTATTAGAAATTAATAACTCATACTCATCATATGTATGAGATTTTCTCCCATCATTTATCTTCCAAGCAAAAAACTTATAAGCCGGAACATCAAAA
The DNA here is from genome assembly GCA_944363705.1 of uncultured Bacilli bacterium. Taxonomy (GTDB): domain Bacteria; phylum Bacillota_I; class Bacilli_A; order RF39; family UBA660; genus Onthousia. The sequence continues at coordinate 5,558 of CALVUY010000013.1, forward strand.
GTATTTTCTCTCACAAAACCTCTCTCCTTTCATTTACCACATATAATACACTATTTTATTCAATTTGAAAAAAAAAACTTAATTCATCATACTAGATAACAAGGCAACTAAATAATAGATAGGATGCTTCTCTAACTTAACAATATCTAATATAATAGTTAAGTCACTCTCTCTACTCTTAAATCTAAACATAGGAGTAATCTGATATGCATTCATAAATAAATCTTCTGTATTTAACTTACTAGTAGATTCTTTGTCAAAGTAAAGTTCAATAGTATTTTTAGTTTCACTAACTTTAGTAACACCCACTTGTTTAACAAGTTTCTCAAAAACAAATACATATAAAAGAAAATAACAAATTATATTATTTTCCTCTTAAAATTCTGTTTACAAAAGAATTACCATTTTTTTGATAATAACTAAAATTACAATCTATCATAGATTTTACTTCTTCTGGCATTTGCTCTAATCTTGACAATTTAAGATATTCCAATGCCTTATATTCGGATTCATTAAGATTTAAATGTTTTAACAATAATGATAAGTAAACATCAGTATCACTTTTAGAAAGAAAATTAAAATCTAAATTTTCTTTTTTAATATTTCTATTTTTAGCTCCTATTTCATCAACTTCTTTTTCTGAAACAATATGTGCTCTGGAAATAGATATTTTTCTATTATTACTAAGAAATGCTCCTTTTTTCAACATAAAAAACATTCCAGGTAATAACTTAATATCTTGAGTAAATACCTCTTGAGTTAAATTTGAGCTATCAAGATAACATAAAATTTGCCCATGATAATCTTCAACTGAACAAATAGTTTTTATTGCACCATTATAATAAACTGCAAAAGAATTATTAACATCTAAATAAACTTCAGAAAACCCTAATTCTTCCAACATCATTGTAGCCCTAAGAAAATCATAATTATCTTTCACAAAACCTCTCTCCCTTCATTTGCCACATATTATACACTATTTACTTTCATTTGTAAAGAAAAACTTAACTTACCATACTAGATAACAAGGCAACTAAATAATAGATAGGATGCTTCTCTAATTTAACAATATCTAAAATAATAGTTAAATCACTTTCTCTACTCTTAAATCTAAACATAGGTGTAATAGTATAAGCATTCATAAATAAATCCTCTGTATTTAACTTACTAGTAGCATCTCTATTAAAGTAAAGTTCAATAGTATTTTTAGTTTCACTAACTTTAGTAACACCCACTTGTTTAACAAGTTTTTCAAACCACTCTTCATACATATAGATAATAATATCTTCATTAAGTTTACCAAATCTATCCTCTAAATCACTTCTAACTTCTTCTAGTTTCTCTTTACTATCTATTTCATTAATCATTCTATGAATCATAATCTTCAAATCATCATCAGTTACATAGTCATCACTAATATGAGTAGATACATTAAGTAATGTTTTATTACTCTCTTCCTCTTGTTCTTCCTCTACAACATTACCTTTAAGACGTTCAACCTCTTCATTAAGCATCTTTAAATAAAGGTCAATACCAACACTATCAATAAAACCAGCTTGTTTACTACCTAAAATATCTCCTGCTCCTCTAATAGATAAATCACGAGTCGCAATAGAAAAACCACTACCTAATTCAGTAAACTCTTTAATAACTTTTAAACGTTTTTCAGCAGTCTCAGTTAATACTTTATGTTCTTGATACATTAAGTAACAATAAGCTATTTTATTACTACGACCAACTCTACCTCTAATTTGATATAACTGAGCAAGGCCAAATCTATCAGCATCTAAAATAATTAAAGTATTAACATTAGGAATATCAATACCAGTCTCTATTATGGTCGTACACACTAAAACATCTGCTTCATGGTCAATAAATTGTTGCATTACATCTTCAATCTTTGTTTTATCCATTCTACCATGAGCATAAATAACCCTAGCACTAGGAACAAGATTCTCTATCTCCATTACTTCTTGTTCGATATTTTCAACATTATTAAATAATAGAAATACTTGTCCATCACGAGACATCTCTTTCATAATCGCTTCTTTAACAAGTTGTTTATTATAACCAATAACATAAGTCTGAATAGGATATCTATCACGTGGTGGAGTCTCTATTAAAGATAAGCTTCTAATACCTGCAATAGACATTTGTAAAGTTCTTGGAATAGGTGTAGCAGTCAAAGTTAAAACGTCTACAGTACTCTTATATTGTTTTAATTTTTCTTTATGTTTAACCCCAAATCTCTGCTCCTCATCAATAATTAATAAACCCAAATCTTTAGGTCTAATATCATCACTAAGTATTCTATGCGTACCAATAACAAAATCTATTGTTCCTTCTCTTAACTCTTCTAATATTCTATTACGTTCCCTTGTACTAGTAAATCTATTTAAAAGACCAATATTAACAGGAAAATCTTTAAATCTCTCAAGAGCATTCTTATAATGTTGACTAGAAAGAATCGTTGTCGGACATAAAAGTAATACTTGCTTATTATCCATAATCGCTTTAAAGGCTGCCCTAAAAGCAACTTCTGTCTTACCAAAGCCAACATCTCCTACTAATAATCTATCCATAGGAGAAACTTTCTCCATATCTTCTTTTATCTGTTTAGTAGCAAGTAACTGGTCGTTCGTTGCCACATAAGGAAATGCATCTTCAAAATCTTTTTGTAATTCATTATCAGGAGAAAAAGCAAAACCCTTTTGTCTTTCTCTTTCCGCTTGCACTCTTAACAAGTCATTAGCCATATCTTGGACTTTACTTTTAACACGTGTTTTTACTTTCTCCCACTCTTTACCACCAAGTTTATAAATAGTAGGACGAACACCCTCTTTACCAGTATATTTATAAAGCATATCAATCTTCTCAACTGGAATATAAAGCTTATCATTACCCTGATATAAAACTTCTATATAATCTTTCAAAACACCCTGTTGTTCTAAAGTCTTTAACCCATTATAAATACCAATACCATTAACTTGATGAACAACATAGTCTCCTATCTCTAATTTATTTAAATCAGTTATCTTTGTATTATACTTAAACTTAGTCTTATATCTCTTAATCTTCTCATTATTTTTAAATAACTCTCTACCCGTTAAAAAGATATAATTTTTATATTGAAAACCACTATCTAATCCAAATGAAACCAAATTAAGCTTATTAGGATAAATCTCTTCCATAGTTGTATCCATTACAGGTAAAGATATCTTACTTCTAAAACTATGTAACTGATAATCTTTTAAACAAACAATAACAGTATAATTAGCATATAACTTTTCTCTAATATACTTAGTAATACCTTCTATATCATCATTAAATAAAGGCAGTTCCTTACTATTAAAATTAATAACCTTTAAAGACTTATCTAAATTATCTACAGTTAAATAATGTAGAGCATTATTTTCATAGATATCATCAAAGTCAAACATATAACTACCTTTAAAGTCTATATCTTTCTCTTCCCTATACTCTAACATATCAGTACATATTTGTTTATAATTTATTAACATTGAACTCTTATCTTTATAAATAGTAATATGATTATCTAAATAACCACCAATATTAGTCATATCACCATATTCACTTAAATATTTAGTACTTCTCTTTTCTTCATCTATAAAGGTATCATTAGAAAATATTTCTGTATAAGGATATATATCTACACTATTTATTTCACTCAAAGACTTTTGACTCTTACCATCAAAGTATCTAATAGAGTCTATTGTATCACCAAAAAACTCTAATCTTATAGGATTAGATTCACCTAATGGAAAAATATCTATAACAAACCCTCTAACACCAATTTCCCCTGTCTTAGTAACTAAAGTAGTTCTCTCATACCCTATATTAGTAAGTTTTTCAACTAATTCTTTAGGGCTAATCTCATCATTTACTTTTAAAGATAAAGTACTCTTTAAATACTCTTTTTTTAAAGGTAAATATCTTAAATATCCCATTAAGTTAGTAATAACAATAGACGGCTTACCACTACTTACTTCTTTTAATGTCTCAAGTCTAGTAACCATTAAATCAGGACTAATAGCCATCGCTTCACTAGTTAAAAAGTCATCCATCGGAAACAAATATACATTATCTACATAATTACTAATACTTCTATATAAACTATTAGACTCTACTAGATTAGAAGTAACTATTAAAATATTTTTCTTACTATCATAAAGTTTATTTACATAAACGGCAAAAAGCTCTTCAGTCATCCCTGTAAGAGCGATATCTTTATCATAAATTTTCTCAAAGAAGTTATCAAATACTTTCATAATTACCCCTTTCTATTATATTTACTCATCAAAAAGGTAAAATCCATTACAAAATAATCGTCTAAAACATCAACTAAGGTATCAAACATTATATCAATCTCATTTAGTTCTTTCTTACTAAACTTAGATAAGACATAATTAATAACATCATCTTTATCATTAGAAATACCTATTCTAAGTCTTTTAAAGTTATCAGTGCCAAGATGAGAAATAATACTCTTTAAACCATTATGTCCTCCACTACTTCCATTTCTTCTTAATCTAAACTTACCTAAATCTAAATCAAGATCATCACTAATAACTAAAATATCTTCACTATTTAATTTATAAAAGTCAAGAAAGGCTCTAACAGCAATACCAGAATTATTCATATAAGTCATTGGTTTAATAAAAATAACTTTCTCATTATTAATAGTAGTCTCTATATACATAGCATTAAATTTTTCTTTAAATTTATCAGTAATATTTTTATATTGTAAATATCTATCTACTAACATAAATCCCATATTATGTCTAGTATTCTCATATTCTCTACCTTTATTACCAAGACCAACAACTAATTTCATAACCTTACCTCTTTTCCAAATTATTTCCCTAACAAATTATTTATTTATTCTTATCAAGGTATTCTTTATAGACAATAGACTTAGGAATACCTCTTTCTTTTGCCACTAACTTAATCGCTTCATTTTTAGTATTACCATCATTTATATAAAAATCCACGTGTTCTACAATACTCATACTATTAAAATCAAACTCTAAAACAGCACCTTCTACCACAATAACAAATTCTCCTTTAATAGGAAAATCAGTTTCTAATACTTCACTAATTTTACCTCTTATCGCTTGTTCATACTTTTTAGAGATTTCTCTGACTACACAAATCTTTCTATCCCCAAACACTTCTTTAATATTATTTAATGTATCTATTAGTCTATGAGGTGCTTCATAAAAGATTAATGTATATGGATGATTTCTTAAAGACTCTAATTCTTTAATCTGTTTATTCTTCTTTGCATTAAGAAATCCATAAAAAGTAAAAGGAGACGGAGCTAAAGCAGATATAGTTAAAGCCGGAACAAACGCAGTCGCCCCAGGTAAACTCACTATATTATAGTTATGTGTTGAAATGTAGAGGGCTATTCTATAACCTGGATCACTAATTAAAGGAGTCCCCTGATCAGTAACTAATCCTACATTTAAACCAGTATTTAAATAACCTAATACCTTATCTTTCATCTTATCTTCATTAAATTCATGACAACTTACTAACTTGTTTTTTATATTGTATTTGCTAAGTAACTTAGAAGTTTCCCTAGTATCTTCACAAAGTATAACATCAACAAGTTCTAAAGTCTTTAAACCTCTAATAGTAATATCATCCAAATTGCCAATAGGTGTAGGTATTAAATATAAACTAGGTTTATCCATTAACATCGCCTTCCTTTAAAATAATAGGTTTTAAAACCTTTAATCCATGTTCTTTACCACTCTTCCTAGCTTCTATCAAAACAAGCTTAGAAGTACTATCTAAATCGTGATAAATAAACTGTATCTCCTTAATAGCCAACTTATTTTCTATTAAAGTATCTCTAATTTCAAAAAGTCTATCCACTCGACTTACTAAAAATAAACTTCCTCCATCTCTTAAATAAATCTTTGATAAACGTGCTACATCACTAATAGTCATATCACCTTCATGTCTTGCCATCTTCAAATATTCTTTATCACTAATAATAGATTCATTATCTAAAAGAAAATATGGTGGATTACATACTATAATATCAATAGAATTAATTGCAAAGTATTTATCTATATTTTTTATATCATCATTAATAACTTTAATCTTATCTTCTAAATTATTATCTTTTATAGACATACTAGAAAGTTTACAAGCAATACTATCTTTTTCTATCCCTACCATTTTTATATCAGTCCTAGTAGATAAAAGTAAAGGAATAGATAAAAGTCCACTACCAAACTCTACCAATAACTTATCTTTACTTTTAATATTTATAAAGTTAGCAAGAGCAAGATTATCAGTAGTAATCTTAAAGTAGTTATCATCATAATATAATATCAAGTTCTTACCATTATGAGAAAATTCTATTTTTTTATTCATTAACACTTAACTCAAGTACTCCTTTATCTTTAAATTCTGCCTTATATGTTCTCTTAAAAACATCAACTTCTGTAACTTTACCTAACCCATCATTAGTTTCAACTAAACTTCCAATACTAGGTAAACCTTTCTTTAACTCAGTATAAACTTCATCTTCATAGTTTAAACAACATAAAAGTCTACCACAACTTCCATTTATCTTAGTAGGATTTAAAGCTAGAAACTGATTCTTTGCCATATTAATAGAAACACTAGCAAAATCTGTTAAGAAAGTACTACAACAAAGGAATAAACCACAAGGACCAAGTCCTCCAATCTTTTTAGCTCTATCTCTAACACCAATCTGTCTAAGCTCTATTCTTGTCTTATATCTTTGTGCTAATACTTTAGCAAGTTCCCTAAAATCAACTCTAGCATCTGCCGTATAACAAAGAAATAATTGTTTTCTATCAAAAGTATAGAAAGAAGAAATAAAATGCATATCTAAATCAAGCTCTAAAGATTTCTCTTGAGCAAGAGTTAAAGCCTCTATACTATCTTTCTTATTTTTATTATGCTGTTCCCTATCTCTTTTAGTAGCAACTCTAACAAAACTAGTAGTAACATCAAAATCATCTTTATCTTCTATACTTACTATAGATGCAATCTTTAACAAATCATCATTCTTAACAATAATCTCCCATCCTACTTTAAAAAAAGTATTCTCTGGATATTTTACATAATCATAATCATTAAATAACTCATCTATATAAGAAATCTTTAATAACTTCATCCTACACCTCCATCAAAGAAAGTAATAAATCATCAATCCACAACTTCATATTAACATTATTCTTCAACTTCTTCAACTTTTCATCTAATATAGAAACAATATTAATTACTTCTTCTAAACTAATATCATTATCTTCTTTATTTAATAAGCTCTTATAATATTTAAGTAATTCTCTAATAAAATCAGTAGATGAACTCTTATCTTTAAAGAAATTACTACTATAATAGTTAAATTTAAGTAATAAATCATCACTTTTTCTTTTATTTATATCATCTATAAAAGAAAGCACTTCTTCAGAAAAGCAATTCTCATTACTTTCTTCATATTGAAGTCTCATCATCTGACATCTAGACCTAATAGTATCTAAAACATTATACTGATTACTAGTAACAAAAATAGCCACTACATCATCACTTGGTTCTTCAAGAAACTTAAGTATTGTATTAGAAGCACTAACATTCATCTTATCACATTCAAACACTACATATACTTTTCTTGTATTATATAATGATTTACTAGAAAACTCATCTCTAATAAAAAGTAATTGTTCTTTCTTTATTTGATTATTAACAGGATTAACTTCTATATAATCAGGAAATTCATTATTCTCTATTAAATGAAATAACTTATCTTTAGAAATAGTAACATCATGATTTTTATAAGAGTCTTCATATATTTTCTTTACTAAAAAAAGAATATATTTCTTTACAATATCTAAACTATTATTATTAGTTTCTATTAAATATGCATGCGACAAAAAGCCCTTATCAAGAGCTTTCATTATCTGATTATAAAACATAGGTTGTAAAGACTCTACTTCTAAATCCATTACTACATCCTTTCTTAGAACATTAATACTTTTAATAAAACTAAAACAAAAAGCATTGGAAAACCAAGTATACTAACAGATCCTACTGTAAAAACATTAATAGGAATAACTAAATTAAATCTAGTTGCAATTAAATTATAACCATATAGTATAAATGTACTAATTATTATTTTCTGTAAAATACGCCATACTTTCTTCATAACTTGCTTCATAGTCTTCACCTAATAAAGCATATGAAAAAGTATTTAATATTATGAAAGTTCTTTTCTATCTTCTAAAGCTCTTTCCAAAGTAAGAGTATCAATGTATTCCATATCAGCACCTATTGGAACACCACTAGCAAGTCTAGTAACAACAATATTCATTCCTTCTAATATTTTTTTAATATATAAAGAGGTTATCTCTCCTTCTACACTAGGCTTCAAAGCAAGTATTACTTCTTTAATATTTTCATTCTTTACTCTATCTAATAACATATCAAGTCCAATATCTTCAGGATTAATATCATCAAGTGGAGAAATAAGTCCATTAATAACATGATATAATCCTTTATAAGTACCTAACTTTTCAAATAGAAATACTATTTTAGAATCTTCTACTACTAAAATAGTCCCTTTCTCTCTTAAATCAGATTCACAAATTAAACATTTATCTTTATCAGTAAGAGTATTGCAAATCTTACAAGGATGAATATTATTTTTAACATCTTCTAAATTTTCTTGTAATAATTTAAACTTATCTTCATCAAAAGAAAGAACAGAAAAAGCCATACGCTCTGCTGTCTTTTCCCCAATTCCTGGAAAGTTTTCAAAACTCTCTATTAAATTCTTTAAACTATCAGGATACATTAAAATAACCCAGGTATAGAACTAAAACGCCCCATCTTCTCTTCTGTTACTTTATCTACTTGTTTCATTGCATCATTAGTTGCAATAACAATCATATCTTGAAGCATTTCTAAATCATCACTAGAAAAATCAGAATCATTTTCTATTTTAACTTCTAAAACTTCTTTCTTACCATTAATTTTAACTGTTACTAATCCATTAGTACTAGAAAATTCCATCTTATCGATTTCATCTTTAACTTTCATCATATCACTTTGTAATTTTTGAGCTTGTTTCATCATTGCTTGTATATTCATATTATTCCTTCTTTCTATTCAACTTCTACTAAATCTCCAAACATTTCAATAGTTTGATTTATTAAATCATCAGATTCATTATTTATTTTAACATCTTCTTCCAAACTATTCAATATAGGTTCTTCTTGATATTCAAATTGTTTTCCTTGCTTATGAAGATTAATGTATTCTTGTTTTAACTCATTCCATTTTGTAGTAGTAATAAAAGCAATTTTTTTAAGTGAGCCTGTCTTTTCATTATAAAAGTCATTTAACTTATTAAAATGATTACTAAGCCTATCTACCATTCCTTCATAATCATAACTAATAATAATATTTTTAGGACTAGATGCTCTTACTTTACCATCTAAAAGTTCACAAGCAAGATATCCATTATTAGGATCAAAAGTATAATCATTAAGTTTATCAAGATTAACTGTTTCTTTATTTAACTCATCTTTCACTGCTTCTATCATTGTATTTTTACTTCTTATTAACATTAACTCTTCATATTTTTTTATTTGTTCATTTGTTTTTTTCACAATTTCTGTTGATAAAGTTTTTACCTCTTTTTGTTTTTCCACTGCCTCTGTAGAAATAGACTTTTCTTCCTTCTTAGGTCTTGTATATACTTCTTCAGTCGATTTAGGCTGAGAATGAACAGCTTCACTTCGTACAGTTTCAGGATTTTTATGCTCATTCATATAATGTAATAGAAATATTTCTATAGATAACTTAACATCATCTGCTTTCTTTAATTCAACTAAATATTCATTCAAAAGATTTAGAAAATTAACAAGTTCAGACTCTTCAAAAATAAGTTCGTCACTATTTATATAATGATTAAATAACTCATCTTTAATAAGTATCATTAACTGTTTAACAACTTGCACTAAATTTTTCCCGTCTCTATAATATTTTTCTATAAGAGTAAGTACTTCACTTACATCAAAAGAAAATATTAATTTTTCTAGCTTTTTTAACTCTTCATCATTAACTTCTCCATTTATCTCATAAAAGTCATCCAAAGTAATCTCATCAGTGCAGTAAGCTCTTAATTTATCAAGAAGTCCTATCGCATCACGAAGTCCACCATCAGAAGATTGAGCAATTTTTTCAAGAACCTTCTCATCAACTTTAATATTCTCATCATTAACTATTTCCGTAAGTCTTTTAACAATATCATTATTACTAATCTTCTTAAAAGAATACCACTGACACCTAGAAATAATGGTAGCAGGTATTTTTTGAGGATCCGTTGTTGCTAATATAAAGATTACATGTTCTGGTGGTTCTTCAATAGTTTTCAACAAAGCATTAAATGCACCAATAGATAACATATGTACTTCATCTATAATATAAACTTTATATTTAAGTTCACTTGGTAAAATACCAACTTTACTACGAAGTTCTCTTATTTCATCAACACCATTATTAGAAGCAGCATCTATTTCAATAATATCCATGCATTCTTTTAAAAATGAATATAAACAGTTTTTACATTTTCCACAGGCGACACCATCAATAGGTTCTAAACAATTAACTGATCTTGCAAAGATTTTAGCAATAGTAGTTTTACCTGTTCCTCTAGGGCCAGAAAATAAATATGCATGATTAATATGATTATAATTAATAGCATTTTTCAAAGTATTAACTACAACATTTTGCCCTACTACATCATCAAAAACAGTAGGTCTATATTTACGATACAAAGCTTGATACATATACCTCACCTCACTAAACACAAATAGTATAACAAACAAAAGATAAAAAGAACATATAAAACATATGTTTAATATCTTCTTTTTCTAAAAAATTCACTAATAATATCAATATCTTCTTCATTAAATTTAGAAATATCAAGTTTCACTTTTTCCACAGGTGCATTTGCATCATGCAAACTAAAAATTTCATTAACTATTTTTGAAGTATTAACATCATTATTGTCGAGCAAATAAACAACTCTATTTATCCTACTTTGTTTAATAGCACTGGCACACATTGAACAAGGTTCGAGAGTAACATAGATAGTAGTTCCAACTAGTCTCCAATTATCTAGTTTTCCACAAGCTAACTTAATTACCGAAAGTTCAGCGTGTTCTAACGAACATTTATTTTTTTCTTTAGTATTATATGCTTTAGCAATTACATTATCATCTTTCACTATTACAGCACCAACTGGAACTTCACCTTCATCATAAGCTTTTTTAGCTTCTTCTAAAGCCAATAGCATATATTCATAATCCTTCATAAAAACCTCCATTATTGTATAAAAAAAGTGCACATAAATTAGACTTGTTAAGGCTGCTATGTCTCCATCCTGACCTGATTCCAAACTAATTTATTGCACGGTAACAGTATACAAAAAAAAGAAGATAAATTCAAGACTTTTATTTACCCTTAACAAACTATTTCCACAGAAATTATTTCCCGGGAAATAATTTCAGTACTTCTTTATATAAAATCAAATACTTTCTTTATATGTTTCACGTGGAACATTAAATACTATTATAAAATATTGTTCTAAATTAATACTATTTCTTTACAAATTATTTCCCGGGAAATAATTTCAGTACTTATCTATATAAAATTAAATACTTTCTTCATATGTTTCACGTGGAACATTAAATATTATTATAAAATAATGATCTAAATTAATACTATTTCTTTACAAATTATTTCCCGGGAAATAATTTCAGTACTTATCTATATAAAATTAAATACTTCCTTTATATGTTTCACGTGAAACATTAAGTACTATTACAATATATAGGTTTGAATCAATAATACTTCTTTATAAATTATTTCCCGGGAAATAATTTTAGTACTTATCTATATAAAATTAAATACTTTCTTCATACGTTTCACGTGAAACATTAACTACAAACTAAATTTAAACAATAAAAAAAAGAAGAAATTATTCTTCATTAACAATTTCTTCTTCATCTTTATCCACAACTGTAACTGTTGCTACCTTTTGTTCATCCTTCAAGTGAATCAATCTAACTCCTTGTGTTGCCCTCTTCAAAGTAGATATCTGTTCCATTGGCATTCTCATAACAACACCACTATCAGTAATAATCATTACGTCCTTCTTGTCACTTTCATCAGCACCTACACAATTAAGAGAAATCATAGAACCATTTTTATCAGTCATATTTAAAGCCTTAACACCTTTACTACCTCTATGAGTTAGTCTATATTCGTTAATACTTGTTTTCTTACCATACCCATTCTCAGTAACAATTAACACTTCTTGATTATCAGTAACAACATTTGCACCTACAACAATACTTCCATCAAGATCAATTCCTTTAACACCAGAAGTACCACGACCCATAGAACGTATTTCATTTTCCACAAATCTTACCATTCTACCATTACTTGCACCAATTATAACTTCATTTTCACCAGTAGTTTTATCCACAGCTATTAATTCATCATTATCTTTAAGTACTATCGCAATCTTTCCACTCTTACGAATATTATCGAATTCCTTTATCTCAGTACGTTTAACAAGACCATTTCTAGTAACAAACAACAAATATTTATAGTTTTCCACAGAAGGATCTAAACACACTATCGAACTAATGTTCTCGCCATTTTCTAGTGATAATAAATTAACCACAGGTAGACCTTTAGATTGACGACTAAACTCTGGAATCTCATATCCTTTAAGTCTATACACTCTTCCTTTATTAGAGAAGAATAAGATATAATCGTGTGTTTTCATTGAAATTAAATGCTTAACAAAGTCTTCTTCATTAGTAGCCATACCTTTAATACCAACTCCACCACGATTTTGACTCTTATAAGTGTCCGCTCTTAATCTCTTAATATAACCTTTATTAGTTAAAGTTATAATAACATCTTCTATTGGAATTAAAGACTCATCTTCAATATATTCAATCGCTGTCATATCAATATTAGTTCTTCTATCATCACCATATTTATCTTTAATTTCTAGAAGTTCTGTCTTAATAACATTAAGAATCTTAGCATCACTACTTAAAATATCTTTTAAGTTTGCAATTAATTCAAGTAAATCATTAAGTTCAGTTTCTATTTTTTCTCTTTCTAAGCCAGTTAATCTTCTAAGTCTCATCTCTAAAATTGCATTCGCTTGAATCTCACTTAATCCAAACTTACTCATTAAGCCACTTCTAGCCTCTTCATCAGACTTAGAACCTCTAATTAACTTAATTACTTCATCAATATGATCTAATGCTATCTTTAAACCTTCTAATATATGAACACGTTTTTCAGCATTATCTAAATCAAATTTAGTTCTTCTAATAATAACTTCTCTTTGAAAATCAATATATTTTGCAATAATATCCTTTAAACCTAATGTTTTAGGAACACCTTGGTCTAACATTAAGAAAATTATTCCATAACTTGTTTGAAATTGTGTATGTTTATAAAGCTTATTTAACACAACTTGAGCATTTGCATCCTTTTTCAACGTAATAGTTATCTTAATACCATCTTTTAAATCAGAATGATAATCAGAAATACCTTCTATTGTCTTATTATGAACAAGTTCTGCAACTTTATTTTTTAATTCAGAAGTATTAACACCATAAGGAACCTCATCAATAATTATATATTGTCTACCATTCTTCTCTTCAATTTGCGCCTTACTTCTAATAGTAATAGTACCTCTACCAGTCTCATAAGCCTTTTTTATACCACTATTTCCAAGAATTGATGCCCCAGTTGGAAAATCTGGACCTTTAATATATTGCATTAAACCATCTACATCAATATCAGGATTATCAATGTATGCAACACAACCATCTATAACCTCTTTTAAGTTATGAGGAGGTATATTTGTTGCCATACCAACTGCAATACCAGTTGTACCATTAACTAAAATATTAGGAAAACGTGATGGTAAAACTACAGGTTCTTTAGAAGATTCATCAAAGTTAGACATAAAGTCAACTGTATTTTTATTAATATTTCTTAATAATTCAAGAGAAATCTTAGAAAGTCTAGCCTCGGTATAACGCATCGCTGCAGCCCCGTAACCTTCAATATTACCAAAGTTTCCGTGCCCATCAATTAACATATATCTATAAGAGAAATCCTGGGCCATTCTAACCATCGCTTCATAAATTGAACTGTCTCCGTGTGGATGATAATTACCCATAACCTCTCCTACTGTCTTAGCACACTTCTTATGAGGTTTATCAGGAGTATAACCAGACTCATACATTGAATATAAAATACGACGATGAACAGGTTTCAAACCATCTCTTAAATCAGGTATCGCTCTTGAAGTAATAACACTCATCGAATAATCAAGAAAAGAATCTTTTACTTCTTTTACTATATTATTTTGTTCTAATCTATCCATAACTTACCTCCTAAACATCTATTGTTGCATAAGTAGCATTTTCTTCAATAAACTCACGTCTTGGAGCTACTTCTTCACCCATAAGCTCAGAAAATACTTCATCCGCTGCAACTGCATCATCTATTGTTATTTGTCTTAAAACACGTTTACTAATATCCATAGTTGTTTCATTTAACTCTTCAGCATCCATTTCTCCTAAACCTTTCATACGAGTTATTTCATATTTTGTATTAGGAGATAAAGTTGCCAAGTATTCATCACGTTCTGCTAAATCCAAAACATACTTACGTGTCTTACCATGAGTAATTCTAAATAGTGGAGGTTGTGCCGCATAGACATGACCTTCTTCAACAATAGGTCTAAAGAAACGATAAAATAATGTTAAAAGTAAAACTCTAATATGTGAACCATCAACATCAGCATCGGTCATTATAATAATTTTATTATAACGAAGTTTAGAAATATCAAACTCTTCTCCTATTCCTGTACCAAAAGCTGTAATAATAGTTCTAATCTCTTCATTAGATAAAGCCCTATCAAGTCTAGCTTTCTCAACATTTAAAATCTTACCACGTAAAGGTAAAATCGCTTGTGTCATACTATTTCTTCCTTTAATAGCAGAACCACCTGCAGAGTCACCCTCAACTAAGAATATTTCACATTCTCCCGCATCTTTACTCTTACAATCATTAAGTTTACCCCATACATTAGTCATATCTAAGTCACCCTTACGACGAGTTAACTCTCTTGCTTTCTTCGCTGCAACTCTAGCACGTGAAGCAGTTATACACTTTTCTATAATAATTTTCGCTTCATCAGGATGTTCTAATAAAAATCTTTCAAATGGTTCTGAAAAAATCTTATCAGCAACACTTCTAACTTCACTATTACCAAGTTTTGTCTTTGTTTGACCTTCAAACTGTGGATTAGGATGTTTAATTGATATTATCATTGTAATACCTTCTTTTACATCATCACCTGTTAAAGAATCATCTTTATCTTTTAATAAATTATTATTTTGTGCATACTTATTTAAAATTCTTGTTAATGCCCTTCTTACACCATCTTCATGTGTTCCACCTTCTGGTGTCGTAATATTATTAACAAAAGAATATATCGCTGCATTATATGACTCATTATATTGTAAAGCAACTTCAAGTGATATATCTTGCATTACTCCAGTTATATCAATAATTGTAGGATGTATAGGATTTTTATTCTTATTAAGCATCTCTACATATTCACGAATACCACCTTCATAATGAAAACTATCTTTCTTAGGATCTTCTCTATCATCGTATAAAGTTATACGAAGTCCTCTATTTAAGAATGCTAACTCACGAAGTCTTGTCTTTAAAATATCGTAATCATATACTGTTGTTTCAGTAAATATTTGATCATCTGGCTTAAATGTGACTGTAGTACCAGTTCTATTAATATCACATTCTTCTATAACTTTTAAAGCTTCTACAGGTTTTCCTCCTGTTTGATATCTTTGGTAATATACTTTTCCACCACGATATACTTTAACTTCTAGCCAATCAGATAAAGCATTAACTACACTAGCACCAACACCGTGAAGTCCTCCTGATACTTTATATCCTCCACCACCGAACTTACCTCCAGCATGAAGCACTGTATAAACAGTTTCAACTGTACTCTTACCAGTCTTAGGATGGATATCAACAGGAATACCTCTACCATCATCTTTAACTGTAATACTATTATCTTTATTAATAGTAACTTCAATATGTGTACAATATCCTGCTAAAGCTTCATCAATAGCATTATCAACAATCTCCCATACTAAATGATGAAGTCCCCTAGAACTAGTAGAACCAATATACATACCAGGTCTTTTTCTAACAGCTTCTAATCCTTCAAGTACCTGTATTGCTGAAGAATCATAATTATTCTCTACCTTTTCTTCCATACTTTAACTCCTCTCTACTTTCCCATCATTAACTTTAAAAATAATTGCACTATCTAAAGTTTTCTTGGAAATATTTTTTAAATCAGTTGTTGTTATAATACTTTGAATATCTTCACTAACATATTTTAAAAGCTTATTTCTCTTATTTAAATCAAGTTCACTAAAAATATCATCTAAAAGAAGTACTGGATTACTACCATTATTTTCTTTAAATATTGGAATAGAAGAAAGTTTATAAGCTAATACAGCACATTTCTGCTGCCCCTGAGACGCATAAATCTTCATATCAGTATTATTATCCATAATAAAGCAAAAATCGTCTCTATGAGGCCCAAATAGCGTCATACCTGCACTTAATTCTCTTCTATAATTTTTTTTATAAGTATCAGTTAAAGCTTTTCTTATATCTTCTATTTCATAATTATTAATAACTATATTAGGTTTATATTCTATCTTTATAACTCTATTATCTTCTGTAATATTATTATAAATATCACTAATATAACTATTAATTAAAGATAGATACTTATATCTTTCTTGATAAATTAAAACAGCTTTCTCTACTAACTGACTTGTTAAAACATCTAAATAAGTCTTATCAGCTATTCCATTAGTAAATAATATTTTAAGATATTCATTACGTGTCTTTAAGATTTTATTATATTCATTATAAGTAACTAAATAAGAATAAGAAATTTGTGACAAAGTCATATTAAGTAAATTTCTTCTAATACTAGGTGATCCCTTTATAATATCTAAATCATTAGGTGTAAAAACAACAATATTTAAATTAGAAAGGTAATCTGCATATTTTTTAACTTTCTTAGAATTAACATAGATATTTTTATCTTTCTCTAAAAACTCTATCTTTAAATCCTTTATCTGCTTATTATTTAAGACTCTACCTTCTATAACTGCTTTCTTCCTACAAAACTTAATAACATCACAGTCTAATCCATTTCTAAAGGATTTAGTAAGTCCTAAAATAGCGATAGCTTCTAAAATATTTGTCTTACCACTAGCATTATTTCCAATAAAAATATTCATTTTACTACCTAAAGTTATATTAAATCTGTCATAATTACGAAAATTCGTAACTTTTAATGACCTAATTATCATAATTGCCTAAAAAAACGACCATATAATCACCTACACCCTATTTTAGTACTCCTATACACGCAAGAATATTATATCATATTTACCCCTAAATAAACAGAAAAAAAGCAATTATTTTGCTTTTTCTTTTCTGCTTCTTATTATAGATTCTAATCTACTCGCTCTCATTACCTGATTATTAAATGAATTATAGGAAATATCTACTGTAAGTACCTTACCATTCTTAAATTCTACTTCTGTTTTAGTACTAGTAAGTTTATTATAACTCTTAATATTTTTTAAAGAAATCCAACTACAATCATCATCTATTGGACTAGTAGTAGGAAAAAAGATTAAATTCTTAGTATCTTCAACCATAACTGGCAATTTATAACCACTATTTAATATCTCCCCTGCTCCTATCTTTCTCCCTTCATAAGAACTTCCAAAGTATCTACAACTATAATCTACTATTTCCAAAGGCTTCATTTTAACCTCATAATTACAGTCATCTTCAACAACAACTGAATCCCATAAATCTCCCCCAGGCATAATCGCAAGCGTTTCATCATTAATTTCATAATCTTTCATAAAATTTCCCCCTTCAAAAAGCAATTCCTTGCTTTGCTATCAGTCTACTATATTATATTGTCGAAAAAAGTATTTTTTTGTCACAAAATTAAAAAAAAAGTAAAATTTTCTTACTTTTTTCCTCAAATTTTCAATTTTTAATAAGTTCTAATAGGTAAAACTAACTGTGTTAAGCTCTCATCCTCAGAACTTTTTAATAAAATTGGTTTAATTTCACCTACAAAATGTAATTCAACTGTCTCTGTATTAAAAGATTTTAAAGCATCCATCATATATTTAGAACTAAATGAAACTTTTACATCAATATCTTGATCTTTAGTAATAGTCATCTTCTCTTCTACTCTACCTATCTCAGCACTAGAAGATTTCATAATTAAATTATTTCCATCTGTTTCAAGTGTTACGGTATTTTTATCTTTATCACTAGTTAAAATACTAACTCTATCAACTACATCATAAAATTGATTAATATTAAAATGTAGTTTAACTAAATAATCTTTAGGTAAAAGGTTAGATGTATTAGGATATGTTCCATTAATTAATCTAGATTGGAATAAAAGGTTTTGATATTTAAATAAAATCTTATTATTAAAGATATGAATCTCTATCATCTCATCACTATCATCAATAATTCTTGTAAATTCTACTAAATTACGACTAGGAATTACAATATTTTGGTTTTCTTTACTTACCTTATCTAATTTAATAACTTTTCTAGCTAATCTATAAGAATCTGTTGCATTACATTCTAACATATCTCCAGTTATATTAAAGTTAATACCATTTAATATCGCTTTATTCTCATCAATAGAAGTTGCAAAAGCAGTTTGATTAACAATTTCTTTTAAAACACTAGGAGAAAGTTCTATATGACTTTTACTCTCTCCTAAATCTATATTAGGATATTCACTTTCACTAATACCATTTAAATTAAATTCACTATTCTCTGTATAAATAAGTATTTTAAGTTCATCTACTACTTCTATATTAATATATTTATCAGGTAATTTCCTAACTATATCAGAAATATACTTACCTTGAATAATAATACTACCCTCTTCTTTTACTTTAATAATATCTTCATCATCACAGTTTATAAAAGTTTGAATAGTAATATCATTATCACTAGCTGTTAAAACTAACTTTTTATTAGTAAGTTCAAATTTAATACCAGCTAATACTGGAATAACATTTCTACTCGATATTGCCTTACTTACTTTATTAATCGCTTCCATTAACACTTCTTTTTTTATTGTAAATTTCATTATTTATTCCTTCTTTCTTAATATATATTTTTATTTATAGAGTGGAAAATGTGGAAAACTACAATTTTCCTTTATATTATAGCATAAATTTTTAAAGCAACGCTTGTGGATAAAAAGTTTAAAACTAAAACTTATCAACATCTCATGGTTTCAAATCATCCTCTAGCTTTTTAATAATCCCTGCTAAATCACTATTATTTTTAATTTCTTGTTCAATTTTTTCAACGGAGTGCATAACTGTTGAGTGATCCTTTCCTCCAAACTCTGTTCCTATCTTAGGAAAAGATTCACTTGTAAGTTTTCTACACAAATACATTGCAATTTGCCTTGGAAAAGCAATATTACTACTCCTTTTCTTACTTCTTATATCTTCAACAGATATCTGAAAGTACTCTGCCACTATCTTTTGAATCCTAGTAATATCATTCTTTTCACTAAGCCCTTTACTAATAAAGTCTTTCAAAGCCTCAATAGCAAGATTTATATCTATTCTAGCTCCTCCCATAATAGTTGAATATGCAACAAGTCTAGTGATAGAGCCTTCAAGCTGTCTTACATCACTTCCCATATTAGAAGCAATGTATTCAATAACATCTTCTGGAATCTCTGCTTCAAAGTTACCTGCTATTATTTTCTTACGAAGAATCTCTTTTCTAAGTTCAAAGTCAGGTGGATAAATATTAACAGTAAGTCCCCAACAAAATCTTGTTCTAAGACGTTCCTCTAATAGTTTCAAGTCATTAGGAGACCTATCTGATGAGATAATTATTTGTTTAGAATCATTATAAAGATTTGTAAAGGTATGGAAAAACTCTTGTTGTGTTTGTGTCGCTCCTCCAAGAAACTGAATATCATCAATTATTAAGACATCAATATTTCTATATTTATTCTTAAAGAAGTCTATATAACTGAAATTAGTCCCCTTCTCGTCTTTCTTATTAATACCAACAAAATCATCTCTAAACTGATCACTCGTAACATAAAGAACTCTTCTATTAGAATTTTCCACAATATAATTACCAATCGCATGCATTAAATGGGTCTTCCCTAATCCACTATTTCCATAGATAAACAAAGGATTATACATTTTACCAGGATTTTCGGCAACAGATAAGGCAGCCGCTTGAGCAAACTTATTACTACTACCTACTATAAAGTTTTCAAAATTATATTTGGGATTTAAATTAGATTGATTTTTAAAAGATTTGGGAACCCCCTCTTCTCTTACCGTTTCTTCTTCCTTCTCTTTTTCTATCTTTTTATTATCTATCTCATCAGGAAGTAAGAACTCTAAATCAAAGTTAGTCCCTGTTACTTTATTTAAAGCTACTCTAATAAGTTCAAAGTAATTATCTGATAAATGTTTTTTATGAATAGACATAGGTACTTCAATAGTCGCTACCCCATTATCTAATTCTACAAGTTTAACATCACTAAACCAAGTGTCGAAAGCTAGGGATGAAAGTTCATCTTTTATCTCTTTCAGAACATTTTGCCATAGAATTTCGACATTCACCCTATCACCTCCCACCTGAATTTCCTAAATTACCATTATAATACTCTAAATTTGTGGAAAAAGGAATAGGATTTTTTAATTTTTTAGTTTTCCACAATTTTTCGACAAATTTCTCCACAGTTTAAATCGACAAATATCAACAAAAAATAGAGTTTTCCACATTTTCCACAAATTTTAAATCCACATGGTGAATAAAGTTTTCCACTTACTTGTGGAATTAGTGGATAATATGTGTTAATATAGAAATGAAAGTGCATATTTGTAATATCAAGGGAGGTTCCAAATGAAAGAATTAAACAAATTATTAGATAAAGAAAAAAGTCCATTATTATCAAAGGAAGAGCTAAAATTATTATTAGAAAGTTATAAAGAACTATTATCAAAAGAAATAATTGAATATCTAAACTCTTTAATAGAAATAGAATTTTCAGTTATAAAAGATTATATTTCCTTAAATAATAGAGAAATATTAACTGAACTTTCTATTTATCGCTATGCTTCAATTTATAATATCTATAATAGAAGTATTAAACTGATAAAGGAGAATAATTTGCCTTTAGAAATTAATAGATTTGATAATCCTATTGATGTTACAAAAAACTCTTTAAATCTATCATTCGTGACAAGAAGTAAAAAAAGGATAAATGCATTTGAATATGATTATAATTATTATTCACCATATAAAAATAAAATACCAGAATATTATTATAATAGAAATTTAGGAAGAATAACCATATATCAAACTTTAGAAAGTAAAGCACGAAAAGAAGAAGAAATTAATCTTATTCTTGAAAAATTAGAAAAATTATATGATAAAGATATACCTATTAGAACGCTTATAGAAGAAGAATTAATTGGATATAATACTCCTTTTGAAAATAAAGTAAAAATAGGTTTATTAGAAAAAAGATTTACTGAACTAGATTCTAAAAAAGATCTAACTGAAGAAGAAAAAGATGAAATAAAAGTAACAAATTATGCATCTGAAATTATATTAGATGATATGGGGTTAAAAGAAGAAGATTTTACAACAGACAAAGAAGATTTATTTAATTTGAGTAAGGAATTTACTAATTTAGAAGAAACAAAAGTAAAAAAATTTACTAATTTAGAAATTAAAAGAAAAATTAAATATATTTAAGGTGAATAAATTCCTTTGTTGATAAAATGTTGAAAAATAAAGGAATTATGAGTTATTAAAAAAAGAGAACGCACCATAA
>CALVUY010000014.1 GCA_944363705.1 uncultured Bacilli bacterium
TCAGTTTGCATATATAAACTCATTAAAAAACTATCTTCTTTTTCTAAAGACTGATTATCTACTATTTCTACAGATTTAATAGCATTTAGATAAGAAATAAGATCATCATCTTTTAGTTCTAAAACATCATTTATATAATGTGTATAAAGTTCTTCCGTATCGTTTTCATGATCTACTACAAATTGACTAAATGGTAATGAATAAATACTATCAAATATTTTTAAATTAACAGTTGGTATATCACCTGACTTTCTCATTTTCTCTACATATTCTCTTGTTAACATAAAACTTTCCCCCTCTTAAAATTTATCATATTATACACTATTTCCCTAAAAAAAAGCAATTTAAATATAAATAAGATTAACTTTTTATTGCTATATTAAATGATATTAATAATACAAGAGTATGAAATACCATTATTACTCTTGTTTTCTTTCAATTAAAAAGTTATAAATATCAGAACTTAAATTGTTTTCAGTATCATTCCCCATAAGAGTAGCAACAGTCCGCCTTATATTATTTCTATCATAGTACTTGTCAATATAACTATTTAAATAGTTATAGTTAGTACTAATTATTTTACCATTTTGGAAAAGCCTTATTTCACTATTTTCATCTGCTAATTTTATCCACTCATTTTTATATCTATCTTTCTCTTCATCAGTAAGTTTATGTTCATACTTTAATAATTCTTTAATCTCCTCTGGCACAGTTTCCCCAACACTATTAACATATTTATTATATTCATTTGCAAATATAACAGATATCTGATTAGGAAGCTTATAACAAAAGTAAAGAAAGTTTAAATACTCTTGAGTGTTATTACGACTACTCCAAATTCTAACAGTTTTATCCTTATCAATATTTATAGGAATATCTACATCTTTAATATTTCCTATAGTAAAATCTTCATAAAAGGCATATAAGTCGTTATTAATTAAATTACTTTTATAAAGCGGAGTAAAAGCAGCATAACCAAAAAACACATCTAATTTGTTCGTATTTTTATTATCTATCACTTTTTCTGTAAACATAATTAGACTCCTTTACACAATTTATTTATCTCATTATCTGCTCTATAAGGTATAAATGTCAATTTTTTTTACAAAAAACTTTTAAAAAAACTTTTAAAAAACTTTTAAAAAAACTTTTAAAAAACTTTAAAAAAAACTTTTAAAAAAAAACTTTCAAAAAATGCTTGTATTTCAAGGATTTCTATGATAATATTAATTACGTGTGACTGCTTAGATGTGGGAGGTTGTCGATACGCCAGGTTAAGTTGTTAATCAGCTATCGGGTTATTCACACGGAGCAAGTCTATACTAGATATAGGCGAAGGGAGGACGTAAATAGTGTCAACACAAAAGATTCGTATTAAGTTAAAAGCATATGATCATAAGATACTTGACAATGCTGTAACTAAAATTGTTGAAACAATCAAAAGAACTGGAGGAGATATAGTTGGACCTGTACCTCTACCAACAGAAATTGAGAAATTCACAATTTTAAGAGCTGTTCACAAAGATAAAGATAGTCGTGAACAATTCGAAAGAAGAACACACAAGAGATTAATTGACATTAAAAGCCCAAGTAAAGAAACGATTGATGCATTAGCACATCTTGATTTACCAAGTGGTGTCGATATCAAAATCAAAACAATCTAAAATAGGAGGAAATGAAAATGAAAGGAATCTTAGGTACAAAAAAAGGAATGACTCAAGTATTCACTACTGACGGTAAACTTATTCCTGTAACTGTTGTAGAAGTTGAACCTAATGTTGTTACACAAATCAAAACTAATGAAACAGATGGTTATGAAGCAATTCAATTAGGTTATAAAACAGTTAGAGAAAAACTAAGTAACAAACCAAAGATGGGTCATACCACTAAAGCTAATACTGAACCTAAGCGCTTCTTAAGAGAAATAAAAGGCGTAAATGTAGCTGATTACACTTTAGGACAAGTATTAGATGCTAGCACGTTTGAAGCTGGTGAAATTGTAGACGTTAGTGGAGTTAGCAAAGGAAAAGGTTTCCAAGGTGTAATTAAACGTCACAACGGGAGCCGTGGACCTATGGGACATGGTTCACAATATCATCGTGGAGTTGGTTCATTAGGAACAATGAGACCAATGCACGTATTAAAAGGTAAGAAATTACCAGGACAAATGGGTAATGTAAACTCTACTGTTCAAAACTTAGAAGTAGTAGCAGTAGACTTAGAAAATAATGTAATTTTAATTAAAGGTAATGTGCCTGGACCAAAAGAAGGGCTAGTAGTAATTAAAACAGCTGTTAAGAAGCCAGGTAAGAAAAATACTGCTAAAGACTTAATCACTTATGAAGAGATGAAAGAAGCTGAAGTTACTACTGAAGTAGAAGAAAATACTAATACTGAAGAAGTAGTAGAAGCTGCAACTACTGAATCAACAGAAACAACAAACGAATAATCATCACTACAGTTTAAATAAAATTATGTTATGTAGTGAAAGGAGGAAAAAGTATGAAAAAGATAGATCTTTTAAATCTTAAAGGTGAAAAAGTAAATGAATTAAAATTAAATGAAGAAATATTTTCTATTACCCCAAATGATAAAGTATTATATGATGCAATTATTTTAGCAAGAGCATCATTAAGACAAGGAACACACTCTACTAAAAACCGTTCAGAAGTTAGCGGTGGAGGACGTAAACCTTGGAGACAAAAAGGAACTGGACATGCACGTCAAGGTTCAATTAGAGCTGTACAATGGGTAGGCGGAGGAAGATATGGAACTCCAGTACCAAGAGATTACAGTAAAAAACAAAATCGTAAAGAAAGAAGATTAGCATTAAAGAGTGCTTTAAGTCATAAGTTTAATGATAATGAAGTAATCGTTATGGAAGAGTTAGTGCTTAACACTCCAAAGACAAAAGAAATGATTACATTATTAAATACATTAAAAATAGCTGATAAGAAAGTACTATTCGTAGTAGAAGACTTTACAGAAAATGTAATATTAGCATCTAGAAATATTCCAAATGTAGCATTAATAGCAGCTAATGAATTAAATGTATTAGACTTAGTTAACTCTGATGTCGTAGTCTTTACTAGTGAAGCTATTAAAAAGATAGAGGAGGCTCTTAAATAATGGATACTAAATACTTAGAAATAATCAAAGCTCCTGTTATCACTGAAAAAAGTGGTTCTCTAGGAGAGAAGAATCAATATGTATTTAAGGTTTCTTCTAAAGCTAATAAAATTGAAATTAAACAAGCTATTGAAAAAATCTTTAAAGTACATGTAAAACAAATAAGAACATTAAATGTTAAACCTAAAAAAAGAAGAGTTGGTCGCTATACTGGACTTACAAATAGATATAAGAAAGCTATTGTAACTCTAGCAGATGGTGAACAAATTGATCTTGGTTAGAAGGAGGAACTAAAATATGGCAATAAGAAATTATAAACCTACTACACCAGGACGTAGAGGAATGAGTACTCTAACAAACGAAGAGATTACTAAATCTACTCCAGAGAAAAGCTTAACAGTAACACTTAAGAAAAACTCTGGACGTAACAATCAAGGAAAAATAACTGTTCGTCATCAAGGTGGCGGAGTTAAAAGAAAATATCGTCTTATCGATTTCAAAAGAGATAAGAAAGATATTGCTGGTGTTGTAGCAAGCATAGAATACGATCCAAATAGAACAGCAAACATTGCATTAATCAACTATATGGATGGAGAAAAGAGATACATCATCGCTCCTAAGAACTTAAAAGTAGGAGACAAAGTAATAAGCGGTGAAAACGTAGATATCAAAGTAGGAAATGCTCTTCCTATTATGAATATTCCAGTAGGTACTGTTATTCATAACATTGAACTTCGTCCAGGAAAAGGAGCTGCTCTAGCAAGAAGTGCTGGTAGTTCTGCTCAAAT
This sequence comes from uncultured Bacilli bacterium, assembly GCA_944363705.1. GTDB lineage: Bacteria > Bacillota_I > Bacilli_A > RF39 > UBA660 > Onthousia. Next base: position 3,918 of record CALVUY010000014.1, read on the forward strand.
TCTAGGACGTGAAGGAAAATATGTAATGATTAGATTATCAAGTGGAGAACAAAGAAAAGTACTTGGTACTTGTATGGCTACAGTTGGTGTTGTTGGTAACGAAGATGCTAGCTTAGTTAAACTTGGTAAAGCAGGACGTAAACGTCATATGGGAATTCGCCCAACAGTTCGTGGTTCTGTTATGAACCCTAATGACCATCCACACGGTGGTGGTGAAGGACGTGCTCCAGTTGGACGTAAGGCACCTCTTACTCCATGGGGTAAACCTGCTCTTGGATATAAAACAAGAAATAATAAAAAGACAGACAAATTTATTGTACGTCGTCGTAATAGTAAATAGGAGGATAAAATATGGCTAGAAGTTTAAAGAAAGGACCTTATGTCTTTCCAAGATTATTAAAAAAGGTTCAAAAATTAAATGAAACTGGAAAAAAAGAAGTAATTAAAACTTGGTCACGCCGTTCTACTATCTTTCCTGAATTTATCGGCCACACCTTTGCAGTTCATAACGGTAAAGAATTTATCCCCGTTTATGTTACTGAAGACATGGTTGGACACAAATTAGGAGAATTTGCTTTAACTCGTAAAAATGGTGGACATGGCTCTGACAAAAAATAATAAAGACTAGGAGGAGTTAATAATGGAAGCAAAAGCAATCGCTAAAATGCAAAGAATATCACCTATCAAAGCTCGTTTAGTAATTGATACTATTCGTGGTAAAAAAGTAAGTGATGCTCTAGCAATATTAGAAAATACAAATAAAAAAGCGGCTCGCCTTACTAAGAAAGTCTTAAATTCAGCAGTAGCAAATGCCGTTAATAATAACGGATTAAATGCTGACGATTTATATGTAAAGGAAGCACGTGTAGATGCTGGTCCAGTAATGAAAAGAGTATTATTCGACTCACGTGGACGCATCGGACATAATGATAAAAGAACAAGTCACATAGTTATTGTAGTGGCTGCAAAATAATAAGGAGGAACTATAATGGGACAAAAAGTTAATCCAAACGGACTAAGACTTGGCATCAACAAAGATTGGGAAGCTAAATGGTATGCTCCTAAAGGTGAAGTATCTAAAACATTAGTAAATGATATTAAAATTAGAGAATACCTTGAAAAAAATCTTAAAAACGCAGGAATTGCCAAAGTCGAAATAGAAAGAACTCCAAAGAAATGTGAAGTTTCTATCCATACATCACGTCCAGGTGTTATCATCGGTCGTGGTGGAGAAGAAATTACAAAACTTAAGGATAAACTATCAAAAGTCGTTGGTGAAAACATTAATATATCAATCGTTGATATTAAGAAAGCAGACCTTAATGCACAATTAGTTGCAGATTCAATTGCAAGTCAAATTACAAATAGAGCATCATTTAGAATGGCTCAAAAACGTGCAATTAGAAATGCAATGAAAGCAGGAGCTAAAGGTATCAAAACAAAAGTATCAGGACGTTTAGGTGGTGCTGATATGGCTCGTAGTGAAGGATATACAGAAGGAACTATCCCACTACATACATTAAGAGCAGATGTTGATTATGCTACAAGTGAAGCAGATACAACATATGGTAAAATTGGTGTAAAAGTATGGATTTACAAAGGCGAAATCCTACCATCAAAGAATAAAGTAAGTAAAGAAAGAAAAGCTAAAGGAGGTAATTAGAGTGTTAATACCATCAAGAACTAAATATCGTCGTGTTCACAGATTACCTTACGAAGGCAAATCAAGAGGTAATCGTGAGTTACACTTTGGTGAGTATGGATTACAAGCTAAAGAAGGAGCATGGATTACAGCAAATCAAATCGAAGCAGCTCGTGTTGCCATGACTCGTTATATGAAACGTGGTGGTAAAGTATGGATAAACATATTCCCACACATGCCACTAACTAAAAAACCTATCGGTACTCGTCAAGGTAAAGGTAAAGGTAATGTTGAAGAATGGGTAGCAGTAGTTAAAGAAGGAAAAATCATGTTTGAAGTAGCAGGTGTTTCTGAAGAAGTAGCTCGTGAAGCATTAAGACTAGCAAGCCATAAATTACCAATAACTTGCAAATTTGTAAAGAAAGAAGATAAAGTAGCAGGAGGTGTTACTAATGAAGGTTAAAGAAATTAGAGAATTATCAAACGAAGAGATCAATGCAAAACTTAAAGAATCTAAAGAAGAACTATTCAACTTAAGATTTAGTGGAGCAATGGGTAACCTAGAAAAACCTTCACGCCTTAGAGAATTAAGACACCAAGTAGCAAGACTAAAAACCGTTTTAAAAGAACGTGAGAAAGAAGAAAAGGTTGATTAGGAGGTAAGTTATGGAAAAGAAAATGACACATGAATTAGTTGGTAAAGTTGTTAGTACAAAAAACAATAAAACTATTACAGTTTTAGTAGAAACACATAAAATGCACCCAAAATATCACAAAAGAGTTAAATCATCTAAAAAATACAGTGTACACGATGAAACAAATAAAGCAAAAGTAGGAGATGTAGTTAGAATCGTTGAAACAAAACCAATTTCTAAGACTAAACATTTCTACTTAAAAGAAATCGTAAAAGAAGCAGTTATTCTATAACTCTTAAGGTAAAGGAGGATAATCTATGTTACAACAAGAAAGTAGATTAAAAGTTGCAGACAACTCAGGAGCACGTGAATTATTAGTAATCAGAGTGCTAGGAGGAAGTCATGTTAAAACTGGAAATATCGGAGATGTAGTTGTTGGAACCGTTAAAAATGCTATACCAAATTCACCACTTCCTAAAGGTAAAGTTGTAAAAGCTGTAATCGTAAGAAGCAAAAGAGGAGTAAGACGTGAAGATGGTAGTTATATCAAATTTGATGATAACGCATGTGTAATCATTAGAGATGATAAAAGTCCAGTCGGAACTCGTGTCTTTGGTCCAGTAGCACGTGAACTTCGTGATAAAGACTATATGAAGATAGTAAGTCTTGCGAAAGAAGTACTATAAGGAGGAAAGTTATGAAGTTAAAAGTTGGAGATAAAGTCGTTGTTATAAGTGGTGCTGATAAAGGTAAAGAAGGAAAAATAATCAAAACACTTAGAAGCGAAAATAAAGTTATTGTAGAAGGAGTACATATTGTTAAGAAACATCAAAAACCTACAGGAAATAACTCAGGTGGAATTCTTGAAATAGAAGCACCTATTGATGCCTCTAATGTAATGATAATTGATCCTAAGACTAAAAAAGGCACAAGAATCGGACATACAACAGACAAAAATGGAAAAAAAGTAAGAATAAGTACAAAATCTAAAGAAGTACTAGATTAGTGGAAGGAGGTTACATAAATGACATTAAAAGAAAAGTATAATAAAGAAGTAGTTCCAGCTCTTATGAGTAAATATGGTTATAAATCAATAATGGAAGTACCAAAACTAGAAAAAGTTGTTATCAATATGGGTGTTGGAGATGCTACTACAAATTCTAAACTATTAGATGCTGCGCTTTCAGACCTTGAAAAAATCTCAGGACAAAAACCAGTAGTTACAAAAGCAAAGAAATCAATCGCTGGTTTCAAGATTAGAGAAGGACAAAAGATAGGTTGTAAAGTAACACTTAGAAGTGATAACATGTATAACTTTGTTGATAAACTAATTTCTATCTCACTTCCACAAGTTCGTGATTTTAGAGGAGTTAATCCAAAATCTTTCGATGGTCGTGGTAACTATACATTAGGTATTAAAGAACAATTAATCTTTAGTGAAATAAACTATGATGAAATAGTAAAAGTACGTGGTATGGATATTATATTCGTAACAACTGCTAAAACTAATGAAGAAGCTTATGACTTATTAAAAGGTTTAGGAATTCCTTTTAGAAAGTAATGGAGGGTAAAAGATGGCAAGAAAAAGTATGGTTGTAAAACAAAGTAGAAAGCCAAAATACAAAGTACGTGAATATACACGTTGTTCACGTTGTGGCAGACCACATGCAGTTATGAGTAAATTTGGAATCTGCCGTATTTGCTTCCGTGAATTGGCTTATAAAGGACAAATACCAGGCGTTAAAAAATCAAGTTGGTAAACACTGGTAAAGAAAAGGAGGAAAAAAGATGGCTGTAGTTACAGATACAATTGCAGATATGTTAACTCGTATTCGTAATGCTAACGCTATGCGTTATGAAGAAGTAAAAGTTCCTTCATCAAAATTAAAATTAGAAATAGCAAGAATTTTAAAAGAAGAAGGATTTATTAAAGATTACAAGTTAGAAAAAAATGATGTACAAGGTACAATCGTTCTAACATTAAAATATGGTGAAAACAAAGAAAGAGTAATAACAGGCTTAAAGAGAATTTCTAAACCAGGACTTAGAGTATATGCTAAAACTGATGAAATTCCAGTAGTATTAAATGGACTAGGAATTGCAATAGTTTCTACATCTAAGGGAATTATGACAGATAAAGAAGCAAGAAGACAAAAACTTGGTGGCGAAGTCTTAGCTTATGTTTGGTAAAAGGAGGTGTTTTGAATGAGCCGTATTGGAAATCGTAAAATTGAAGTTCCCGCAGGAGTAACAGTTACTGAAGAAAACGGAATCGTAACAGTTACTGGCCCAAAGGGAAGCTTGAGCCAAAAGATGCTAAAAGGAATTAGCATGGAACAAAAAGATAATGAAATAACATTAACAAGAGTAAGCGATGCAGTAAAAGCAATGCATGGAACAATGAATGCACTTCTTCAAAATATGATTACAGGTGTAACTAAAGGATATGAGAAGGGACTAGAAATAGTAGGTGTTGGATATCGTTTCAATGTAAGTGGTAAAAAATTAACTATTAATGCTGGGTATTCTCATCCTGTAGAAATGACTATACCTGAAGGGCTTACTGTAGAAGCATCATCTAATACAGAAATAACAGTTAAAGGTATTGATAAAGCCTTAGTTGGTGAATTTGCTGCCAACGTAAGAAAAGTACGTCGCCCTGAACCATATAAAGGTAAAGGTATTCGCTATAAAGATGAACATATTAGACGTAAAGAAGGAAAGAAAGCTGCTTAAGCTAGTAGGAAGGAGAGAAATATATGATTAATAAAAAGTCAAGAAATAGCATGAGAGAAGTACGTCATGCTAGAATTAGAACTCATTTATGTGGAACAAGTGAGATTCCAAGACTAAATGTATTTAGATCAAACACTGCAATTTATGCACAAGTTATCGATGATGAGAGTTCTACTACTTTAGTATCTGCTTCTTCTAGAGATAAAGATTTAAATTTAAAGAATAAATCAAACATTGAAGCAGCTACTGCTGTAGGTGTTAGTATCGCTAAAAAATGTAGCGAAGCTGGCATTAAAAAAGTAGTATTTGATAGAGGTGGATATCTTTATCATGGACGTGTTAAAGCATTAGCAGATGCTGCACGTGAAAATGGACTAGAGTTCTAAGGAGGGTAAATATGCAAAAACAAACAAACGATGCCAAAGAAAAACAAACTGAAGAACTAGTCGTTCAACTTAAAAGTGTAGTTAAAGTTACAAAAGGTGGACGTCAACGTCGTTTTTCAGCAGTTGTTGTTGTTGGAGATCGTAAAGGACATGTTGGTATCGGTACAGGTAAAGCTTTTGAAGTACCAGATGCTATTAAGAAAGCAATAAGCAATGCTAATAAGAATATGATTACTATAGAATTAATTGATGGAAGAACTATTGCTCATGAAGTAATAGGAGTAAGTGGAGCTGCTAGAGTAATGTTAAAACCAGCTAAAGAAGGTACTGGTATCATTGCTGGAGGTAGTGTAAGAGCTGTCCTTGAACTAGCTGGAGTTCGTGATGTTGTATCAAAATCTCTTGGAGCTAGAACTAAACTAAATATGGCAAACGCTGCTATAAATGGTCTTAAGAGTATTAAAACACCAGAAGAGGTTGCAAAACTTCGTGGTAAAAGTGTAGAGGAGATTTTAGGATAATGAAGTTACATGAATTAAAGAAAAATGAAGGTGCTACTTTCCGTAAAAAGATAGTAGGACGTGGACCTGGTTCAGGATCAGGAAAAACATCAGGCCGTGGACAAAAAGGACAAAATGCTCGTAGTGGTGGAGGAGTTTCACCAGTATTCGAAGGTGGACAATTACCACTATATAGACGCCTTCCAAAAAGAGGATTTAGTAATCATGATTTTAAAACAGTATATGCAGTTATCAATGTCGGAGATTTAAATGTATTTAATGATGGAGATGTTGTTACACCAGCATTACTTAAAGAAAAAGGAATTGTTAAAAAACAACTAGATGGAATTAAAGTATTAGGAAATGGTACACTTGAAAAGAAAATTACAATTCAAGCTCATAGATTTTCAAGTAGTGCTTTAAGAAAAATAGAAGAATCAGGAAGTAAAGCCGAGGTGATCTAAGATGCCTCTATTGAAGCAATTATTTAAGCCTACAAATAGAGATTTACTAAAAAGAATTGGTTTTACTTTAGTAGCATTAGCAATATTTATAATAGGAACAACTATTCAAGTTCCAGGAACTGAAAGTATTACTAAAAACCTAGGATTCCTAGAATTAGTTAATACTATGGGTGGAGGAGCTTTACAAAACTTTTCAATCTTTGCTTTAGGTGTTATGCCTTATATCACAGCAACGATTGTTATGCAACTATTAGGAGAACTAATTCCTTATTTCCAAGAGCTAAATAAACAAGGACATGTAGGTAGACAAAAAATTAATACCTATTCAAGATATATGGGAATATTATTTGCTTTCATTCAAGGTTATGCCTTCTCATTTATGTTCTTAGGTAGAAGTGCAAGTGCCACTGAATATATCTATATATCAGTAGTATTAACAGCAGGTACAGCGTTCCTACTTTGGTTAGGAGATCAAATTACAAGAAAAGGTATAGGTAATGGTTTAAGTCTAATAATTATGGCAGGAATTATTGCCACACTACCACAGATGTTTATTGATGCTTTCCAAGGATTAGTAGTATTTGATGGTACTACTCAAGAAATAACATTAGGAGTAGTTAAATTTATCCTATTTGCAATAATCTACTTTGCTATCATCGTTGGAGTTATCTTCGTACAGATGGCAGAGAGAAAAGTTCCAATTCAATATGCTAATAAATCAACAACATATGGACAAAGCGCATCTTATGTTCCAATTAAAGTAAATACCGCTGGAGTTGTACCTGTGATATTCGCATCAAGTTTAATGGCAATTCCAGGAATTATCGCAGGCTTAATAAATAATGAAAGCTTTAGTCTTTTCGTTCAAAACTATTTAACATATACAACACCTGTAGGATTTATAATCTATGTAATATTTATATTCCTATTTGGATTTGTATATACTTATATGGTTTTCAAACCAGAAGACTTTGCTAAAAATCTTCAAGAAAGTGGAGGTTACATTCCAGGAATTAGACCAGGTAATGAAACTAAAACTTACTTATCAAAAGTATTAACAAGAATAACTTGTCTAGGTTCAGTCTTCTTAGCAATTATCGTAGCCTTACCAATAATATTCTCTAATGTAACAAGTTTACCAACAAGTGTTAGTATTGGTGGTACAGGATTACTAATTGTTGTAGGAGTTGCCCTAGAAACTTATAAACAAATAGAAGGAAGCCTTCTTTCTAGAAATTATAAGAAGGGTTATAGTAGAAGATGAAAAATATAATTTTTATCGCCCCACCTGCCGCAGGTAAGGGGACCCAAAGTGCTATTTTAGAAAAGAAATATAACCTACCACATATCTCAACAGGAGACATCTTAAGAGAAGAATCTAAAAAAGATAGTGAGTTAGGTAGATATATTTCTGAAGTATTAAGTAGTGGAGGCTTAGTAAAAGATGAAGTTACTTATGAACTTCTAAGAAATCGTTTATCACAAGATGACTGTAAAAATGGTTATGTCTTAGATGGTTTTCCAAGAAACATAGAGCAAGCCTATAAATATGATGAGATACTTAATAGTCTTAATCAAGAACTAGGCTATGTCATTCAGTTAGATATTTCTGAAGAAATACTTGAGAAAAGAATAACTGGAAGAAGAATCTGTGAAGACTGTGGAAGTGTTTATAACATAAATTCTGATAATGAGAAACCAAAACAAGAGTCAATCTGTGATAAATGTAATGGTAAATTATATCAAAGAAACGATGATAACATAACTTCATTTAAGAATAGATATAATTTATATATAGAAAAAACTAAACCACTACTTGACTATTATGCCAAAAAAGGTATATTATATGTAATCAATGGAAATGACTCAGTTGAGGAAGTTTCTAAAAGAATAGATGCCGTTTTAAAAAAGGGGATGTAAAGAATGATTACTTTAAAAAGTAAAAGAGAAATTGAGTTATTAAAAAAAGCTGGACATATTGTCTATCTTACTCATCAGTATTTACGTCCCCATATTAAAGCTGGTATCAAAACAAAAGAGTTAGACCGACTTGCCGAAGAATTCATAAGAAGTAAAGGAGCAACACCATCATTTAAAGGTTATGAAGGATTTCCTTCTACACTTTGTATAAGTATTAATGATGAGGTTGTTCATGGCTTTCCAAGTGATAGAGTTCTACAAGATGGTGATATAATATCAATAGATATTGGCGCTTGTTATAAAGGTTATCATGGCGATTCAGCGTGGACTTACAAAGTAGGTGAAGTAAGTGATGATGCTAAATACCTATTAGAACATACAGAAAAAGCTTTATATGAAGGTATTAAACAAGCGAAAGTCGGTAATAGAATAGGCGATATCAGTTATGCTGTTGAAAAATATGCAACAGAACATAACCTAGGTGTCGTTAAAGAATTAGTAGGACATGGTGTTGGAACCAGTGTACATGAGTCCCCTGATGTTCCAAACTATGGTACTAAAGGAACAGGACCTAAAATTAGAGATGGCATGGTTATTGCCATTGAACCAATGTTAACTTTAGGAAGTCCAGATATCTATATAGAAGATAATGACTGGACCGTTAAAACAGAAGACTCTTCATTATCAGCACATTTTGAACATACAATAGCGATTACTAATGAAGGAGTTATTATATTAACAGGAGAGTGAAAGAATGGCTAAAGATGATGTTATTGAAGTTGAAGGTAAAGTTCTAGAAATTATACCAGGTGGTAAGTTCAAAGTACAACTAGAAAACGGACATATAGTAGAAGCTCACGTTTCTGGTAAAATACGAATGAACTACATTCGCATCTTACCGGGGGATACCGTTATGTTAGAACTATCACCTTATGATTTAACACGTGGGCGTATTACCTATCGTAAATAATAGGAGGGATAAAAATGAAAGTAAGAGCAAGTGTTAAGAAAATTTGCCCAAAATGCAAAATAGTAAGAAGAAAAGGTAAAATCAGAGTAATTTGTGAAAATCCAAAACACAAACAAGTACAAGGTTAATAAGGAGGAGAAGTTATGGCACGTATTAAAGGTGTAGATATTCCAAATGACAAGCATATATGTATATCACTTACATATATCTATGGTATTGGTAGAAGTTTAGCAAAGAAAATCTGTAAAAATGCTAAAGTTGACCCAACTAAGAAAGCAGGAGATTTAACTCAAGATGAGTTAATTGCTTTAAGAGATGAAATCAATAAACATCCAACTGAAGGTGATCTACGTCGTGAAGTTAGTATGAATATCAAAACTAAAATGGAAATTAATTCATATGAAGGAACACGTCATAAAAAAGGATTACCTGTAAGAGGTCAAAGAACAAATAGAAACGCTCGTACTCGTAAGGGTAGAGGTAAAGTAGTAGCTAACAAGAAAAAGTAGTTAGGAGGTTATTATGGCTTATAAAACAAGAAAAAGAAAAGTTAAAAAGAATATACCTGAAGGTGTAGTACATATTGGTGCAACTTTTAATAATACAATTATTACTATTACTGATAAAGAAGGTAACACTGTAAGTTGGGCATCAGCTGGTGCACTAGGATTTAAAGGAAGTAAGAAATCAACACCATTCGCAGCAGGTATGGCAGCAGAACAAGCAGGAAAAGCAGCATTCGATATGGGAATGCGTAAAGTAGAAGTATTTGTTAAAGGATTAGGACCAGGAAGAGAAACAGCAATTAGATCACTTCAAACAGCAGGTCTTGAAGTAACAGGAATTACTGATGTTACACCAATTCCACATAATGGATGCCGTCCACCAAAGCGTCCTCGTGGATAATAAAAGGGAGGTTAATAAATTGATAGAATTTGAAAAACCAGTTTATAAAATTACTGATTATGTAGAAAATAATTTCTATGGAAAATTTGAACTAGAACCACTAGAAAGAGGTTTTGGTACAACTTTAGGAAATGCTTTAAGAAGAGTAATGTTATCATCATTACCAGGTAGTGCAATTAGTGCTGTTAAAATTGATGGTGTATTACATGAATTCCAAACTATGGATGGAGTTATAGAAGATGTAACTACAATTATCCTTAACTTAAAAGGAGTAGTTGTTAAGAATCATACAGAAGATACTAAAATAATTACTCTAAAAAAAGAAGGAGAAGGAGTAGTAACAGCTGCTGATATTGAAATAGATTCTGATATTGAAATAATCAATAAAGATCATGTTATCGCAAATCTTGCTAAAGGTGGTGCTTTAAACATGACTATGATTGTTACTAATGGTCGTGGTTATGTTAAGAGTGAAGACTCTAATCTTAGAGAAGATGATAAGAAAAATGGTTTCATCGCTATGGATGCTATCTATTCTCCAATTGAAAGAGTTTCATATGAAGTAGAAAGTGCTAGAGTTGGACAAGATGAAAGTTACGATAAATTAGTAATGGAAGTATGGACTAATGGTTCTATTAAACCAGAAGAGTCTATCGCTTTAGCAGCTAAAATCTTAATTGAACACTTTAAACTAGTTACAGAATTAAGTGATATCTCTAATGTAAGTGGTATGATGATAGAAAAAACAGAAGATCCTAAGACAAAAGCATTAGAAACATCTATTGAAGATTTAGACTTCTCAGTAAGAGCATATAACTGCTTAAAAAGAGCAGGTGTTCATACCTTACAAGACTTAGTTAATAAGAGTGAAAACGATATGATGAAAATCCGTAACTTAGGAAAGAAATCATTAAAAGAAGTATTAGATAAAATTAAAGAATTAGGGCTTGACCTAAGAGAAGATGATTAAGGAGGTAAACTTATGGCATATAGAAAATTAGGCGTTGATAATAAACACAGAAGAAGTATGTTAGCAACTCTTACTAAACAAGTAATTATGAATGGCCAAATAACAACTACTGAAACAAGAGCTAAAGAAGTTAGAAAAGCTGTTGATAAAATGATTACTTATGGTAAGAAGGGAGATCTTGGTAGTCGTCGTAGAGCCCTAGCTTTCTTACATAATGATAAAGCTGTTGTAAATAAAATATTTAATGAGCTAGCTCCACGTTATGCTACTAGAAATGGTGGATATACACAAATATTTAAATTAGGTGAACGTCGTGGAGATGGAGCATTACTTGCTATCATCAAATTAGTAGATGAAGAGACTAAAGAAGAGGCAAAATAATGTCTCTTTTTTTGTTGACTTTATAAAGAAAAATGCTATAATAAAAACTACTTAATTAAGGAAGGGGATTAATATGAGTATAGTAAAAAATATAACTATAGGTGCTATAACAGGTGCCTTAGTATCAGGAGTACCAACAATTGCTTTAGCAAGCCTTTTTACCGAAGCAGAGTATATTGATTTTCCACTTCATCAAGATAAATGCCCAGGTTATGAAGTTACAACAGAAAACTTTCATATTGATACTATAAAAGAAGGAGAAAATGAAGTAGAAAAGAGTTCTAAAAAAACCTTATTTTTAAGTAAAATAGAAATAAATAACTTATCAGCAGTCACTTTCAAAACTTATACCCCATACAGTGAACGCGTCATTAAAGGAAATACTAAAATTGCAAGAGAAGAGAATCATTATGAATATTATATTGATATGCCAAAAGAAAAAATAGATAATATCATTAACAACTTTCAAAATGGTAAATTTGAAGAAATATCTACTAATGCTGATTTTGATATAAATACTTATGATATAGCAGAGTATTTAACAGAAGAAGAATTAGATAATAATATATATTATTCAGCGGATTTAACAGTCAATACAGTAGATTATAACAAGTCCAAAACAATAACTGAAGAAAAAGATTCCTTTGGATATAATGCATGTGCTAGCGGATTAATATTAATCAGTGCAACAATTGGTGGATGTCTAGGTCTAATTACAGGTACTGTTGAAGAAGAAAAAGAAAAAAGATTAGTAAAATAAAATTTATACTAAACTAACTACACGTTCTGCAAGCCGTAAAATTTGTAGATGAAATAAACTAAAGAAGAGACAAAATAATGTCTATTTCATTGATTTAAAAATTAAAAATCATAATAAAAAGTATCTTGGGAAGGAGAATTTATTTATGCAAACTATAAATAAACTTATTAGAAATTTAACAATAGGTACTATTGCAGGTGGATTGATAGGAGGAGGAGCTTCTACTTTTGTTTTAAATAACAAGAAGCCATTTATAAGAGATTTAGTACCATCTTATCAAGTAAATACAGATACAACTATTAAAACAACAGATGGCATTATAAAGTTAAAGCCTCCATATGATTTTTCAACTGAAGAACAAATAGAAAATATGAATGAATTAGAAGTAAAAAGCTATATACCATCAAAAGATAATTATGATGTAGAAGTATATGGTTTTAAAAATGGCAGTTTAACAAGTGATGAAAAAATAAAAAAACAAGAACAATTTGAAAATGGAAATACTTTATCTACTATAACTAATTTTGATAACCACGATGAATATCAAGTTGAAGCAAAAGAACTACCTACAAGTTATAAAAATATTCTAGAAGAGATAAATATTAAAACTATTGATTATGATAGTGTAATAAAAGTAAGAGAAAGTAGAAAAGATAATTTAAAAGACACAACCTTTTGGCTTTTAATGACTGCAGTAGGATCTGTTATAGGATTTATTGGAAGTAATGTAGTAAATGAACTTTCCTATAAGGTAAAGAAAAAATTAAAATAATGTCATTTTTTGGCTATAATTTCCACTTGTCTTCTTCATAAATTAGTACTACAATAGAAAAAAGCGGAGAAAAGCTATGAAAGAAAACATAAAAACAACAATTTTAAAAGAAGTAAAGGAAAGTATTGAAAAAGGAGATATAGGAAAGTCTGAATACCTACTTAAAGGATATTTAGACTTTAATAAAGATGCTGAAGTTGCTTCCTTCCTTGCTAATATCTATACAAGAAGAGGAGAACTAAAAGATGCATTAACAGTCTTAAAAGAACAAGACTCTAATTACTTTTGTGTTTTTAAAAGTTTAACTGAAGTCTATATTAAGTTAGAAAAATATGAAAAATTATACAATTTATGGAAGAAAAATAAAAATAGAAGTTTTCAAGATCTTAAAACTAAAAAGGATTTAGAGAAAAGTAAATTATATTTAAGAAGAGTGCAAGTATTCTTAAAATTATTTCTAGATAAAAGAATAGACACACCAGAAGAGATGACTTATAAAGAGAAGCAATATGTTAAATATAGTTCTGAAGAAACTCTTAAACATGTTATGAAAAGACATTATAGTATAGATAATAGACCAAATATTAATACAGGAACAATCTTTTATAAAAAATATGATTTAGAAGAATTGTTATTAGCACTATCTAGAAATATAGATTTTTCTAAACGAGAGATAAAACTAAAATGGGATTTTTCTGATAGTTATCTTTTTAGATTTTATAATGCCGGTATAAGTGATATTGATGGAAATACCTTAAATTATATAAGAGTTGCTACTATTCCTAATACTAATAAAATAATTACAATGTTTCCAACATCAAATAGAAAGTCATCAAGCCTTTGTCGTATTTCCAAACAAGAGATGCTTCCTATATGCAATGATATTGTACATTCAAATAAAGCCTATAAAGTAAAAACTTATAGCCTTAACAAAAAGTAGTTGCATTACTCTATATTATTTTATATAATAATACTAGATTTTAAATGTGGTTGTAGTAGTAAAAAAGACCTATTTTAATAGAGAGTTTGTGGGTGGTGGAAACAAACATAATAGCTTTTTGAACTTGATAATCTTAAACATTTACGGATAAGTCCGATATAACTTTAAAGTGCATAGATTTCTATGAAGCAAGATGGTACCACGGGTTTAACTCGTTCTTGTTAATAGGAATCTATTTTTGTTAGGAGGAGTATTATGTTAGATGAGTTAATATTATTTATTATGACTTTCTTACTAGTTTTTATAATATATGAATTATTTTTAGTAAGAAAATCTAAAAAAGATAAAAGAAGAAAGAAACCAGTTGAGGTTAATTACCTGATAGGCAAATATAATCTTGATTTAGATAAACTAAACTATAAGAGACTCTTAAATATAATAAGTGCTGTTAGTGCTTTTGATATCTCATTAGTAGTAACAATAGTCTCATTATTAGATAGTTTTTATTTACAGTTATTAATAGGCTTTATCTTGATAATGCTATTAATACTTGTAAGTTATGATATAGTAGGAAGAATATACAAAAAGAAAGGATGTTGTAAGAATGATTAATTTTAATGAAATAGAAGAAAAATGGGAAAAGAAGTGGAAAGAAGATAAACTTTATAAGTTTAATCCTGAAAGCAAAAAAGAAAAGCTATATTGTTTAGAAATGTTCAGTTATCCAAGTGGTGCTAAATTACATATGGGTCATTGGTATAATTATGGTGTTACCGATACATGGGCAAGATTTAAAAAAATGGATGGTTATAATGTATTCCATCCAATGGGCTTCGATGCTTTTGGATTGCCAGCCGAAAACTATGCTATCAAAACAGGGATACATCCTGCTATAAGTACTGATAAAAATATTGAAACTATGGAAAAACAACTAAGTAGAATAGGTGGCTCATGGGATTGGGATTATGAAATAAAAACTTGTAAAGAAGATTATTATAAATGGACACAGTGGATGTTTTTAAAACTATATGAAAAAGGACTTGCATATAAAAAAGAAGCTCCTGTTAATTTCTGTCCATCATGTAATACCGTTTTAGCTAATGAACAAGTAATATCAGGAAACTGTGAAAGATGTGGTAGCACAGTTATTAGAAAAAATATGAGTCAATGGTTCTTTAAAATTACTGATTATGCTGAAGAACTATTAAATGATTTAGATAAATTAGACTGGCCTGATAGAACTAAAAATCTTCAACGAAATTGGATAGGTAAAAGTGTAGGTGCTTATGTTGACTTTAAAGTAGATGGTACTGATGAAAAGTTTACAGTATTTACAACTAGGTGCGACACTTTATTTGGGGCAACTTATTGTGTTTTAGCACCTGAATTACCATTAGTTGACAAAATAACTACTTCTCTTCAAAAAGAAGAAGTTAATAAATATAAAGAACAAGCTAGTAAACAAAGTGATATTGAAAGAACAAGTACTACTAAAGAAAAGACAGGTGTCTTTACAGGGGCATATGCTATTAATCCTGTAAATAATAAAAAAATACCTATTTGGATTAGTGATTATGTTTTAGCAACATATGGAACAGGTGCAATTATGGCAGTACCAGCTCATGATGAAAGAGATTATGAATTTGCTAAAAAATTTAATTTAGAGATAATACCAGTTTTAGAAGGAGGAGACTTATCTAAAGAAGCTTTTGTTGGTGATGGACTTCACATTAATTCAGACTTTTTAAATGGTTTGAATAAAGAAGATGCTCTAAATAAAATGAATGCTTATCTAGAAGAGAAAGGCTTCGGAAAGAAAACTACAACATATAAATTAAGAGACTGGTTAGTATCTCGTCAAAGATATTGGGGGGCTCCTATTCCTATTATTTACTGTGAAGACTGTGGAGTAGTACCAGTTCCAGAAAAAGATTTACCAGTAAAATTACCAATGGATGTAGAATTTGCTCCAGATGGGGAAAGTCCTTTAAAAAAATGTGACTCTTTTATGAATTGTACATGTCCTAAATGTGGTAAGAAAGCTAAAAGAGAAGCAGATACCCTAGATACCTTTGTATGCTCTAGTTGGTATTATTTAAGATATCCTGATGCTCATAATGATAAGGAACCATTTAATAAAGATTTAATAAATAAAATACTACCTGTTGATAAATATGTAGGTGGTATAGAACATGCTTGTATGCACTTACTATATGCAAGATTCTTTACTAAAGCTTTAAGAGATATGGGATATCTAAACTTTGATGAACCATTCTTATCTTTAGTTCATCAAGGTACTATATTAGGTCCAGATGGTGAGAAAATGTCTAAATCCAAAGGAAATACAGTAGCACCTGATCCATTAGTAGAAAAATATGGAGCAGATGTATTAAGAGGCTATTTAATGTTTGGCTTTAACTATATAGATGGTGGTCCTTGGACTGATGATGGTATAATTTCTATTAACAAGTTTTATCATAAAATTGAACGTTTAACTAATGCTATAAAAGAAAGTGATGAAAGAATAACTGAAATTGATAAAGTATTACATAATTCTTTAAAATCAATAAGAGAAGACATAGAAAAATTTCAATTTAATACATCTATGGCTAGAATAATGGAATACACTAACATTTTATCAAAGTATGAACAAAGTGGTATTCCTAGATATTATATAGAAAAATTACTTCTTATACTTGCACCATTTGCACCACATATAGCAGAAGAATTATGGCAAAGTATTGGTAATAAATATTCTATTCATAATGAGTCTTATCCAATATATGAAGAAAAGTACTTAATAGAAGAAGAGAAAAAAATAGCAGTCCAAGTAAATGGTAAAGTACGTGCTACTATAACAATAAATGTTAATGATAGTGAAGATGTAGTTAAAGAAAAAGCTTTAGTCCAAGAAAATGTAAAGAAATTCACTGAAGGTAAAGAAATAGTTAAGATCATTGTTATCAAAGGTAAAATAGTAAATATAGTTGTAAAATAGGTATAGACAAGCAAAGAGGAAAAAGTTATTTCTCTTTGCTTTTTTCCACAATTTTTGTGGATAAAGTGTTCTAAAATATAGTAGAAAGGCTGTGACTATATGAAAGTAAAAATATTCGACTATGAAGATGAGAGTGATTTACAAAAAGCAATGAATGAGTTTTTAGGTGATTTAGATGGAGAAGTTGTAGATATTAAGTATGCTGTTAGTTCTTTTCCTAGTGGAGAAGAGCAGATATATTGTTTTTCTGCAATGATAATTTATTATTAAAAATAAAAAAGAAAAATAACATACTAAGTTATTTCTCTTCCTCCTATTATTATCTCCCTTATTTAACAATAAATAAGACATCTAATTCTTGAATTAGATGCAAACCAAATCACTTTTGAAAGCATCTATTCTTATTGCAAATCTCTTTGCTAAATACATAATATCATAATTTTATATTAATGTCAAAGTATCAGGTATGGATTACTTAAATATAGTTTTAAC
Source organism: uncultured Bacilli bacterium (assembly GCA_944363705.1). GTDB lineage: Bacteria > Bacillota_I > Bacilli_A > RF39 > UBA660 > Onthousia. Next base: position 21,390 of record CALVUY010000014.1, read on the forward strand.
TCCTAAATACTCTGGAAAGTATTTTCTTGCCATATTGGTATATTTAGGATTAATTACTAAATCATACTCTCCAACTAATTCAACAACTTCTCCCCCAAAGTTCTTTTTATAGTTATAAGAATTTTTTAATTTATTATTAGAATCATTAATATCTCCAATTTCATATAAATTATAATACTTATAACCATTCTCTATTGCATACCTAATCATCTCATAATGAAGTGTATAAGAAGCATCTAACTTATTATATTCATCCACAATTCCACCATTTAATGCCACAACTTCATTACCAATGGTTATAAACATATAAATACCCATACTAACATCATCGCTACATTTAGAAAAATATTCTTTTAAACTCTCTAATCTTTTAATCTCTTCTTCATCTTCAAGTTCTTTATCAATAAAATATTCTGCAGTCATCTTTGAGTTGTGATAGTTATTTATTCTAACTTCTTTTTCTTTTATTACCTCTGAAATCATCTTATCAATATTGTTGGTAACTTCATCCCTCTTAAAATAAACTTCCATAAACTTAATATTACCATCAAAAGCCTGTTTTAAGTCTAGATAGAAAGTTTTAGTAGGTACGATAGTACGATATTTTTTACTTTCATTATCTATAATACCTATAAATTTATCAATATCCTTAAAATCAAAGTCTCTTACTTTAAAACCTAGTCTTTCATTTCTTCTAACTGTCTGCCTTGCTTTAGGACTAAAGTTATTAAAGATATCATCTATAGTCTTCTCTTTTAAATTAATTCTACTAAGCCATTTAGGTTGAATCCTATCATTAACTTTAATAAAGTTAGCATTAGTAAGATTAACCTCTACAAAGTCATTATAGACTCCACCTTCTATGATATTTCCTTCACTATTTCTATCTCTTACTAAAATATAAGGATCTATCTTTAAAAAGAAACCATGTTTTTCAATAATAAACTTTTTAACTTCTTCAGTGAACTCTTTTAATGATTCTTCATTCTTATAATCTATTAAAAATCCACGAGGAGCATAGAATAATCTCACCTTATCTTTTTTTATCTCATAAGAAAGAAGTAAACTCGCTCCTATTAAATGTTCTTTAATAAATCCCCCTACATAATAAGCATGGAATTTGTCGCCTTCCATAAATCTCCCCCAAGAACTTGTTTGTTGAAAACTACCTAAAGGGTGATTAAGAGCAAACTGGTCAAACTCTTTTTTCGTTAATTCTCTAAGTTCCATTAAATCACCTCTATCTTCTTTAATTATACAAGTTACTTTAAAACTTTTCAATAATATGGTATTATATTTAAAGAAATTGGAGGATGTAACATGGCAAAAACAAAGACAAAGAAAAATAAAGAATTAAAACAAAATTCCTTTCTAAATGGAGCCTTTATTGCCACATTAGGTATAGTAGGTAGTAAAATACTAGGTATGCTTTATGTAATACCATTTTATGCAATTATTGGAGGACAGGGAGGAGCCTTATATGGTTACGCCTATACAATCTACAATTTATTTCAATCTTTATCCTGTGCAGGTATTCCTAATGCTATTAGTAAAATAATTAGTGAGTATCAGACATTAGGTTATTATAATGCTAAAGAAAAAGCCTTTAAATTAGGTAGACGTCTTGCCATTATTATGGGAATTACTATCTTTATAATTCTCTTTGTATTTGCTCCATCTATTGCAAGAGCGATTCTTGGAGACTTAGAAGGTGGTAATACTCTAGAAGACGTAACAATGGTAGTAAGAGTAATTGCCACAGCCATACTTATTGTACCAACCCTTAGTATTTATAGAGGTTATTTAGAAGGACATAAATTTATAACCCCTCCATCTATTAGTCAAGTATTAGAACAATTAGTAAGAGTAATTATTATAGTAGCAGGTAGTTTCTTCGCAATTAATGTCTTTCACTTATCTTTACAAACAGGAGTAGGAGTTGCCGTATTTGGTGCGACAGCAGGAGCGATATTCGCTTATTTCTATCTATTAGATAAAGTTAAAAAAAATAAAAAGCAATTACACGAAAAGACTGTTGATGTAGATGAACCAGTAATTAAAACTAAAGAAATATTAAAAAAGATATTATGGTATGCCCTACCTTTTATAATGATAGATGTTTTTAAATCATGTTATGACTTTATTGATATGACAACTATTGTTAAAACAATGGTAAATGATATTGGTTATACAACTGCCCAAGCTGAAAACATTATGAGTGTAATCTCTACTTGGGGTAATAAAATCAATATGATAATTGTTTCTATCTCAACAGGTATCATTGTAAGTTTAATACCAAACCTTACATCAGCTTCGGTAAAAAAAGATAAAAAAGATATTCATCATAAAATAAATCAAACTCTACAAGTATTACTATTCATATCAGTTCCTATGACTTTAGGACTATCTTTCTTAAGTGAACCTGTCTGGGAAGTATTCTATGGTAATAACAGTGAATATGGTGCTGTTATAATTAAATACTTTGTCTTTGTCGCTTTAACAATATCAACTTATACAGCTTTAGTATCAATAGTACAAGTCTTAAAATACTATAAAGAAGTTTTAATTTCTCTAGTAATAGGAGTACTAATAAAATTAGTATTAAATGTCCCTCTAATAAATCTTTTCCATAACTTAGGTTTTGTTCCAGTCTATGGTTCAATAACTGCAACTATACTAGGTTATGCCGTAGGAATTATTCTATGTCTAATCTTCCTAAAAAGAAAATGTGGTGTAAGTTATATGCCAACATTTAGACTCTTAGGTAAAATACTTCTAGCAGATATCGCTATGTTAGCAGTACTTTTCATATTAAAACTATTTATTCCTATCTATACATCTTCAAGACTATTAAATATTCCAATTATCGCTATTTATGCTCTTATTGGTATATTAGTATATTTCTTTGTTTCACATAAATTTAATTTAATAGAAGAAGTATTTGGGAGTAAACTAATAAATAAGATAACTAGTAAGTTTAGGAGGAAATAAAATGACATTAAAAGAAATAGATGTTAAGACGTTTGAAAATTATGCTAAGAAGAGTCCTTATAGAACTTTTATGCAAACAGAAGAAATAGGTAAACTAAGAAAACTTAATAGTTGGACTCCTTATTATTTAGGATTATATGATAATGATAAACTAGTTGGAGCGACTCTTCTAGTAGGTAAGAAAAGACATTTTAATAAATATGAATTTTACGCTCCACGAGGACCTTTAGTAGATTATACTGATGAAAAGATACTAACAACATTTTTAAAACTACTAACAGATTTCGTCAAAAAACATAATGGTTATGTTCTAAGAATTGACCCTTATGTACCTTACAAAGAACGTAATGGTAAAGGAGAAATAATTAAAGATGGTTATGATAATACAAACATTGTAAATACTATTTTAAATACAGGATTTACTAGTGTTCCTTATGATGATAGAGAACAAGTAACCTTTATGTATGCTCTAGATACTAAAGATAAAACAGAAGATGAAATAATGAAAAATATGAAATCTAACACTAGAAATCTAATTAGAAAAAATATAAAAAATGGAATAGAGATAGTAGAACTAACAAAAGATAATTTAGATGAATTTTATAAAATAATGCAAAGTACTGGTTCAAGAAAAGGATTTGATATTAGAAATATTAACTATTACCAAAACATGTATGACTTGTTTAGTAAGAAAAATGAAATAAAATATTTAGTAACTAAACTAGATTTATCTAAATATATTAAAATGCTAGAAAATGAATTAGAAAGTAATATTGATAAGAAGAATAAGCTTAGTGATAATAAAAATAATAATGGTAAAAGAAAAGCTTTAGATGAGACTATTAATGGTTTGAATAAGAAGATAGAATTAGCGAAGGAAGAAAAAGAAAAATATGGAGATGTTATCACTCTATCAGGTTCTATGTTCATAATGACTAAACCGGAAGTAGTATATCTATCTAGTGGTAATTATGAAGAATTCTTATCTTATAATTCACAGTACTTAATCCAGTGGGAAATGATTAAATATGCTATTAATAATGGCTATGATAGATATAACTTCTATGGGATACCTAATACCTTTGATGATAAAAATGATAAAGACTATGGTATCTATGAATTTAAAACAGGCTTTAATGGCTTTGTAGAAGAGTTAATAGGTGAATTTGAAATAAAGACATCGCCAGTTTATTGTCTAATAAAATTGATCCATAAAATAAGACATTAAGGAGTACTTAAATGAACAATTAAAAGATTTAGAAGAAATACTATTCAAAAATGAAACTTTAAAAGAAGTATTAAGACGATTAGAGAAATCTAACTTAAAAAATTATTATGTAGGAGCAGGATGTATTAATCAAACTGTCTTTAACTATCTTCATGGTTTTAAAATAGATGCAAATATAAATGATTATGATATTGTCTATTATGATGAAGATACCTCTTATGAAAAAGAAGACATAGTTATTAAATATATAGAAGATTTATTAAGTGATTTAAATATAAAATTAGATATAAAAAACGAAGCAAGAGTACATATATGGTATAACGAAAAATATGGGAAAAACATAAAACCATATAAAAGTGTTGAAGATACAATTGCAAGATGGGGAACAACTATAACTTGTATAGGTGTAAGACTTGAGAATAATAAATTAATAGTAACCGCGCCATATGGACTTAATGATTTGTTTAATATGATAATAAGACCAGTAAAAATAGATTTCAAAGAAGAAGATTATTTAAAGAAAGTAAATAAGTGGAAAAAGAAATGGCCTAAATTAACAATTATGCCTTGGAAAGAGGAGGAAAAAATGGATAATTTAGAATTTATGGAAAAGTTTAAACCAAAAGAAAGATGTATAAAAGATTTTAAATATTGGATAGTATGTATACGAGAGAGTCAAACAACATTGGGTTCTGCTGTTATATTGTTAAAAAGACAAACAGAATCAGTTGGAAAAGTTTTAAAAGAAGAGGCAGCAGAATTTCCTTCTGTAATAAAGTGGTATGAAGAAACATGCAAAGAAAAATTTGGTGCTGTTAAGTTTAATTATCTAATAATGATGATGCACGACAATTTTGTTCATTATCATGCTTTTCCAAGATATGATAATGATATAGAAATATTTAACGAAATTTGGCATGATGATGATTGGCCTAGGGCTATAGATTTTAAAAAGAAAAATGTTATTAATGAATCTAAATTGCTAGAAATTTTAAATTTTATGTCTAAGTAGAAAAGGAGGACTTATGATTTATCCAGAATTTCTAAAAGAAAAAGATACTATCGGTGTAACTGCACCATCAGACGGTATTACTGATGAAGTTAAACTTAAAAGATTAGATAATGCCATTAAAACCTTTGAAGAAAAAGGTTTTAATATAAAAGAAACACCCAATGTTAGATGTAGTGTTAAAGGAAGAAGTAGTACTAGTAAGGAAAGAGCAAGTGAATTAGAAAGTCTTTATGAAGATAAAGAGGTTAATGCAATTATTACATCTGGTGGAGGAGACTTCTTACTTGAAATGTTAAGTGAATTAGACTTTAATACTATTAAAGATAATCCTAAATGGTTACAAGGATATTCTGATCCAACAGGGCTACTATTTACAATTACAACTAACATAGATATTGCCACTATTTATGCTGATAATTTTAAAACATTTGGAATGGAGCCTTGGCATAAATCATTAGAAAATAATCTTGAAATATTAAAAGGTAATATGGTAGAACAGACAAGCTTTTCTAAATATGAAGAAGATAAGAAATTAATAACAGGATTAGAACCATTTAATCTAACAAAGAAAGTCTATTGGAAAAATTTAAATAATGAAGAGGTTATTAACATAAAAGGAAGAATGATTGGTGGATGCCTTGACCTTATTACAGAACTTTTCGGCACAAGATTTGATAAAACTAAAGATTTTCTAGAAAAGTATAAAGATGATGGTATTATTTGGTACTTTGATGTTTGTGAGTTATCTAGTGAATCACTTATTAGAACCCTTTGGAAATTAAAAGATAATGGCTATTTTAAATACACCAAAGGCATACTTTTCAGTAGAGTTTATGCTTGTAACAGTTATTATGATATTTCTTATGAAGAAGCAATTTATGAATCTCTAAAAGATTTAAATATACCAATAATCATAAATGCAGATATAGGACACGTTTCTCCTAGAATGACTATAATAAATGGAGCTATTGCAACTATTACTTCATCCAAAGGAAAAGCAAAAAT
>CALVUY010000015.1 GCA_944363705.1 uncultured Bacilli bacterium
GATGTCCTAGATTATAATTATCCTAAAGAAAAGTGGAAAATCTATTTAGATAAGAATAAGGAAAATGTTGTTAATATGGAAGAGCCTAAAGAAACTAGAGTAATGGATTGTACTAGAGAAGAACATAATTTTTCATTTCTTTTAAAGCATCATTGTAAACATTACAATGAATATAGACTTGGTATAAAGCCTTTTAAAGTATTTATGGATTTTCACCCAATAGAGGATAATATAATTTGTCTATTAAATTGGTTTAAGAAAGATTGCTTTGCGAATCCTTTAAATGGAGCTTTAATATTTCATAATTATAGGATTTAACTTGTAAAAATAATGAATGTAGTCTAAAATAAGTTATGTAAAATAACTTATTTTTTAGTTGGGTGTTGGTAATTATGAAAGACTTTAAGGAAAAATTAAAACTTGTTCCAGAACTGCCTGGAAGTTATCAGATGAAAGATAAAAATGGTTATATTATCTATGTTGGAAAAGCTAAGAACTTAAAGAAACGTGTTAGTAGTTATTTTAGAGGTAATGTAACTGGTAAGACAGCAATGTTAGTACAAGATATAGATGACTTTGAATATATTGTTACTGATAGTGAGTTAGAGAGTTTAATCTTAGAGATAAACCTAATTAAAAAATATGATCCTAAATACAATATTTTACTTAAAGATGATAAGAGTTATCCTTATATAGAACTTACTAATGAAAAGTATCCTAGACTTAGAGTAGTTAGGAATGTTAAAAGAAAGAAAAAAGACCATAAACTATTTGGACCTTATCCTAATGTCACCGCTGCTAGAAAGACTGTTAATATGATTAATCGACTATATCCCTTAAGAAAGTGTGAGAAACTACCTAAAAAAGAGTGTTTATACTATCATATAAATGAATGTTTAGGCTACTGTATTAAAGATATAGAACCTGATACTATTAAATCTATGACTGATGAGATAACAAGCTTTCTTAAAGGTAATAGTAGTTTTATTAAAGAAAAAATTACAAAAGAAATGGAAAAAGCTAGTAATGCTTTAAATTATGAGAAAGCTTTAGAATTAAGAGAAATGTTAACAGATATAGATATAACTTTAACTAAACAAAAGATAGACTTAAAGAAAAATTATAACTTTGATATCTTTAACTATACCGTAGTAGATAATTACTTATCTATAACAGTTTTCTTTATAAGAGAAGGAATACTTTTTGGTAGACATCATGAAACATTACAGACACTAGATAATGTCGTTGACGATATGGAAGAATATATCATTAAATTCTATGAAAAAAATATTCTTGCCCATGAAATATTAATACCAGATACCTTAAATGCAGATTTACTTAGTGAATACTTAAAAGTTAAAGTTAATATTCCTAAAAGAGGAGAACTAAAAAAACTGGTGGATTTAGCAGAAGAGAATTCTAAAGTAGTTTTAAATGAAGAGTTAGAGACTTTAAAGAAAGATGATAATAAAAAAATAGAAGCTTTAAATGAGTTAAAGACTCTTCTTGGGGTAGATTCTGTTTCAAGAATGGAAAGTTTTGATAACTCTCACTTATTTGGAACTTATTATGTAGGAGCGATGGTAGTATTTCGTGACTTTGAACCCTTAAAGAATGATTATCGTAAATATAAGATAAGTACTGATGTTAAAGATGATTTATCTGCAATGAGAGAAGTCTTATATCGAAGGTATTATCGTGCTATCATGGATAATGAAGTATTACCTGATTTAATAGTTATGGATGGGGGAGAAACACAAGTAAATGTCTGTAAAGAAATACTTTCTAGTTTAAATTTATCTATTCCTATAATAGGTCTTAAGAAAGATTCCCATCATAGAACTAATACTGTTATAGATAGTAATTATAAAGTATTAGATATTAAAAGTGATAGTAATCTATTTCTTTATCTATCTAAAATTCAAGAAGAAGTCCATCGATTTGCGATTACTTATCATCGTAATATCAAAAGTAAAGGGATTCTTTCTAGTTATTTAGATTTAGTACCAGGAATAGGAGAAGTTAGACGTAAAGAACTGCTTAAAAAGTTTGGTTCTATGAAAAAAATGAAAGAAGCAAGTATAGAAGAGTTAAGTAAAATAGTTGGAGATGCTGTTGCAAATAACTTATATCAAGTCTTGCATGAGGAGGAGAAAGATGAGAATAAATAAAAAAGGATTTACTATAGTAGAAGTACTAGTTGTAATTATTATATTAGGGATATTAATGACTCTTGCTTATATGGGGGTATCAAAATATTTAAGTCAAGCTAGAAATACAACTTATGAAACTTTTGAACAAAGTATAGAAGATGGTGTTACTAATTATTTGATACAACATACAGGTTCTATTCCTTCAGAAGGTGAATCTTTAGTTGTTGATGTAGAAAAACTATTTTGTGAAGGTTATGTAGATCGATTAGAAGATCCAAATGATTCTAGCAAAACTTGTAATTTAGAAAGTTATGCTATTGTTAAAAGAAATAATGATACTAGTTCTAATATGGATATAGAATATTCTGCTTGCTTAAAATGTTCAGGATATGAAAGCCCTGCTTGTTCTAATTCTATAGATGGTATTAAAAGATTAAAAGCAGATGCATCTTGTGAGGTAGATTAATGGGAACTATTAAAGTAATGGATGAAATCCTTGCTAATAAAATTGCAGCGGGAGAAGTAGTAGAAAGATGTTTAAATGTCGTTAAAGAATTAGTAGAAAACTCAATTGATGCTGGGTCTACTGAGATTAAAATAAATCTAATAGATTCTGGTACTAAGAAAATAGTAGTAAGTGATAATGGTATTGGTATGAATAAAGAAGATGCTACTCTTGCTTTCTCACGCCATGCAACTAGTAAATTAAAAGACTTAGATGATTTATTTAATATAGGCACTTTAGGTTTTAGAGGAGAAGCTCTACCATCTATAGCATCAGTTTCCCACATTTATTTACAAACTAGTAAAGATGGAATAGGGACAAGTATCTCTTTAAATGGTGGTGTTATAGAAAGTGTTGAAAATAGTGATTTAAGTGTTGGTACTACTATTGAAGTAAGAGATTTATTTTATAATACCCCTGTAAGATTAAAGTATTTAAAGAATCTTTATACAGAGCTAGCTTTAATAATAGAATATGTTAATAAAATGGCTTTATCATATCCGTCTATTAGATTTGTTCTAACTAATAATGATAAAGAACTTCTTAATACAAGTGGAGATGGTAATCTTTTAAAAGTAATCTATGCTGTCTATGGAATAGATGTTACTAAAAAGATGATAGAAATAAGTGGTGAAAATGATGATTATGTTATATCAGGTTATATTGGTTATCCAGAAATAGCAAAGACTTCAAGAAATGTTATTACGACATTAGTAAATGGTAGAGTAATTAAGAATTTAGATTTAAATAGATGTCTAATTGATTGTTACCATACTTATATACCTAAAGATAAGTTTCCAATGATAGTTTTAAATATTGATGTAGATCCTATCCTTATAGATATTAATATACACCCTCAAAAGATGGATATTAAGTTCTCTAAGATGGAGAGTTTAAAAGAGTTAATTACTAAAGTAATCAGTTCTAAATTAAAAGAGATATTACTTGTTCCTCATGCTAATATTAGAGATTTAAATACTATTTATGAAGTAGAAGATTCACTTTCTCTTAATACTATTAATTATGAAATAGATGATGAAGAAGTACCTGTTAAAGAAACATCTCCTAATTTAGAAGAGTTATCTTTTGATTTTGATAATGATAATAAAATAACTGGTACTAAGACAGAAGAAGTAGTAGAAGAGGAAAAAGAAGAAGAGACTAATTATCGTATTAAAGAAATGATACCTGTATGTATTGTTCATAAGACTTATATAATAGCAGAGAACTCTAGTGGTATGTATATAATAGATCAACATGCTGCAGCAGAGAGAATTAATTATGAGAAGGTTTTAAATGCCCTATTAAAAGATGATTATAAAATTATAGATTTATTAGTACCTATTAGATTAGAATATCCTAAAGATGAGTTTATTAGAATTAAGGAACATATGGATATTTTAAAAAGTATAGGAATATCTTTAGAAGAGTTTGGTGATAATACTTTTATTGTTAGAAGTCATCCTACTTGGTTTTTTGAAGGCTATGAGAGGGAAGCGATAGAAAAGATAATTGCTATCACCCTAGAAAAAGGTGAATTTGATAAAGAGAAATTCATCTATAAAACTGCTTCAACTATGGCCTGTAAAATGAGTATAAAAGCGAATGATTATCTAGATTTAAGCTCAGCTAAAATACTTTTAGATAACTTAAGGTGTTGTGATAATCCATTCACTTGTCCTCATGGTAGACCAACAATTATTACATACAGTAATTATGATTTAGAAAGACTATTTAAAAGAGCAATGAATTAATCAAAATATTAATCATAACTCCAAAAAAATAGCAAATTATTTGATTTATTTGGAGTTATGGTATATAATAAACTCAAGAGGTGAATAAAATGGAAAGAAATGCTATGAAGAGTCTTATTGACTGGAAAAATAAAAAAAATAGAAAACCTTTACTTTTATATGGAGCAAGACAAGTGGGTAAGACATATTTAGTAAAAGAGTTTGGTAATAAATATTTTAAAGATATTATTTATGTTAACTTTGAAACTAATAATATAGTTAGTAATATTATTGATGAGAATATTGAGCCTAGTTATATTATTAAAAACTTAGAAATAGTTTTTAATAAAAAAATAGATAAAGATAATACATTAATCTTTTTTGATGAAATTCAAAAAAATACTAGAGCCTTAACTTCCTTAAAATATTTCTGTGAGGAAGCAAGTGAATATTATATAATTGGTGCAGGTTCCCTACTTGGAGTACATATAAATAAAAAAGATTTTTCTTTTCCTGTTGGTAAGGTAGACTTTCTAACAATTTATCCTATGTCTTTTGATGAGTTTTTAATTAATACAGGTAATTCCTTATTACTTGATTCTATAAAGGAGCATTTTGATACTAATAAAGAAATGCCAGAAGTACAACATAAGAAAGCTCTTGATTTATATTATGATTATTTAGTAATTGGAGGTATGCCTGAAGTAGTAAAAGAATATATTAATAATAATTCTTTTATAAGTGCAATAGATTATCAAAAAAATATAATTGAATCTTATAAAAACGATATTACAAAATATTGTGCTGATGGTAACGAATCTAATAAAGTTTTAGCAACATTTGACTCTATTCCTGTACAACTTGCTAAAGATAACAAAAAATTTCAATATAAATTAATTAAAAGTGGCGGTTCTAGTTCTATTTTTGGAGATGCTATTAATTGGTTAGTTAATGCAGGCATTGTAAATAAATGTGTTAAGACAAAAATCGGTGTGCCTCTTAAAATGTGTGAAGAGTTAGATTCTTTTAAACTATATATGAACGATGTAGGACTTTTAACTAATTTAAGTGAATATCCTATATACTTAATAAAAAATAGAGAAGCAGTCAATGAAGTAATGATCGGAATGTTAACAGAAAACTATGTTTCAACTTCCTTAAAGATTAATAATATAAACTTAAATTATTGGAAAAATGATTATGAAAGTGAAGTAGATTTTATATTACAGGGAGAAAAAGGAAGTATCATTCCTTTAGAAGTTAAGTCTAGTAATCATGTTAAATCTAGAAGTTTAAACAACTACATTAAAATATATAATCCAAAATATGCTATTAGAATATCTTCAAAAAATTTTGGATTTAAAAATAATATAAAGTCTGTTCCTTTATATGCAGTATTTTGTCTTAATAAAGATAATATAGAAAGATAGTGATATTATGATAATTGCAATATTAGGACCAACTGCTGTTGGTAAAACTGCTTTAAGTATAGCGTTAGCAAAAAAATACAATGCAGAAGTTATTAATTTTGATGCTATGCAAGTATATGAGAAACTAGATATAGGTACCGCCAAAGTTACACGCGAAGAAATGGGAGGAGTTCCTCATCATTTATTAAGTTTTGTCCCACTTGATAAAAACTATTCTGTCTATGATTACCAAAAGGATGCTAGAAGTCTAATAGATAAACTCCTAAAAGAAAATAGAAATAATATCTTAGTAGGAGGGACAGGTCTTTATTTAAAAGCTTTGCTATTTGATTATAACTTTACAGAAGGAACAACCTATAAAGAATATAATGATTTAACTAATGAAGAAATGCTTGCTAAAATAAAATCTTACAATGTAGAAGAATTACCACATGTAAATAATAGAAAAAGATTAGTACGTCTTTTAAATAAACTTGAAAATAATGAGTCTATTACTAATAATGGTAATAACCTTTTATATAAAAATACTATCTTTATAGGACTTACTACTAATAGAGATGTTTTATATGATAAGATTAATAAAAGAGTAGATATAATGTTTGATAATGGACTTCTAGAAGAAGTAGAATCTTTAAAAGATTACTTTAAGACTTCTAAAGCTTTAAATACTGCAATTGGTTATAAAGAGTTTATTCCATACTTTAATAATGAGAAAACTCTAGAAGAAGTTAAAGATGATATTAAGAAAAACTCTAGACATTATGCTAAAAGACAATACACTTTCTTTAATCATCAGTTTAATCTTACTTGGTTTAATACTAATTATAATGATTTTAATAAGACAATAAATGAAGTTATTAATTATATAGAAAATATTAAACATAATTTGTAGACTTATATATGTTTATTTGATACAATAGCATTGAATTGAAAGGAGATATAAATATTAATGAAATATAATTTTATGCAAGTAACATTTTGGTTTAATGAAATAGATGATTTTAAAAAGTATCAGAAAATCTTAGATGAAGAACTTAATAAGGATTTTTCTCCATTTAATTTGACAGGAGTTCCTACAACTGTAGATTTTATAATTCCAAGAATTACGTCAAATACTATAGGTGGACATACAAAATTTAATATGTCAAAAATAAATGTTCAGTTGATTACTAACTTTGATAATGATTTTATTGATGATTTTGACAAATGTTATGAATATGTAAAAAATAGAGCATTCACGATTTTTAACATTTTAAAGAATAAATGCAATTTAAAAATATTATATTCTGCTATCAATCTTAATTGTGAAAAAGAAGATGCTAACCCTATAGAAAAAATATTAACTAATATATTTAATACTAATGTAAATAGCAAAAATATTTGTGAAGCTGGAGTAAAACTTTCACAAAAAATAAATAATAAATATTATTACATTATATCTTTGAATGATGCAAAGATGGTTTCACTTACTAAGAAAATAGAACAAGGAACTTTAAAGCATAATATTATTATACCGTTAATATCAGAAAAAAAATTAAAAATAGAAAAAACATTATTAGCTTTTTCTATAGAAGTTAATGACAAATGTAATTTTAATAATTTTGACGATTATAATACAGAATTAATTAATTTAGAAGAAATGTTTAAAACATTTTATAACAAGAATATAAATTTAAAAGAACAAATAGATAATAATACAATATTATAATTGGAGGTGGTAATAAATGCTTATGATAAATCAAACAACTAGTCCACAAATATATTCTCCAAATCCTATTGTTGAAACAATCAATACAATAGGTAATGCTAATTGTAATGGCACATATTTAAATCCAGATGATTATTTTGTATTCTATTATGTAAAAAATAAAACTACCAAAGAGGAAATACTACAATTATTCAATAATGAAATAAGTTTTGATAAAGATGATGAAATAGCAGCAGAAAAGGAAATAAAGAGACTTTCTGTAGAAAAAAAAGGGAATTTTTACGATTATTATGCTTGAAAAATTTATAGATTATACTTATCAGATATTTCCAACTATAGATACAAATATTAAAAATGGGATAAAAGATTTAATGAAACAATTTGATACTACAAAACCTAATTGGTTTTCTAGACCTTTAGATATATTATCTCAAGGTGATATTTTAGATAATATTCCATTTTCATACACAAATCAAGATGGTGAAGAAGTTACTTTTATTACCAAAGGAATGATTTTGTCTAATACATGTGATATGACTAGAGATGAATATATCATGATTGCTCCACTTATACCTTTTAATCATGATTTTAAAGAAGAGACAAAAATAAATATAAAAAATAATATTATAAGTGGCAAAATGTGTTTAACTAATTGTTATTTAGATAACTATTATATTGATTTTTCAAGAAGTAGTAGTTTCGTTAGAAATATAATCGTCGATTTATATGAAAAGGGGAAAATAAAAAGAATTCATTCTCTCAGTCAATTTGGTTTTTATTTTCTATGTAGCAAGATAGCTGTTTATTATTTAAGAGTAGAAAACTATGATAACTTCAAATCAAGATCTAAAAAAATATTTATATAAGCAATTAATAATTAACACATGCAACCATCATTTGGTTGCTTTTCCTTGCTAAATTACATAAAATATGGTAATATAACACCAATCAAAGGGGTATGTAGTATGAGCAGTAAAAAGAGTGTATTTGCAAAAGGTTATAGTTTTAAGAAGTTATTCTTTATATTTGTAATAGGTTCTATTATTGGTGTTTTTTATGAACAAATTCTTAATTTAGTTAAAATCTATTTTGCAACAGGAGATATTGTCTGGGAATTAAGAAGGGGAGTTTTATATGGACCTTTTAATCCTTTATATGGACTAGGAGCAGTACTTGTTGTCTATTTGTTAGCAAGGCCAAATTACTCTAATATAAAAACATTTATATATGGTGGACTTTTAGGAGGTTTTATAGAATATTCTATTAGTCTTTTACAAGAAATATTTACTCATACTACTTCTTGGGATTAATCCCATCACTTTTTAAATATTGGGGGAAGGACTACTATTCCTTTCATGATAGCATGGGGAACCTTTACTCTAATCTTTGTAAAACTAATCTATCCTTATCTTTCTAAATGGATAGAGAAAATACCTGTAAATATTGGTAATATAATTTTCTATATTCTCTTAATCTTTTTAATAATTGATATGTTTGTATCTTGGACTGCTTTATTTAGAAGTGCTATGAGAAGATAAAATAAAGAACCAATTACACCGGTAGAAAGATTATACGATAAAGTCTATCCAGATAATGTTTTAGCAAAGAGTTTTCCTAATATGGAATTTAAAGTTAGAAAGGATAAGTAGTATGATAACATTAATATGTTTAGTTTTAATATTTATAGCAAGTTACTTATTAATAAAAGAATATATTGTTGCCTTAAAAGGTTCTAAAATAACTTTAAAAAGAAACTATGATGAACCTTTATTTGCTATCTTAATCCCTGCAAGAGATGAATCTAAAGTAATCTCTAATCTAATAGACAGTATAAAAAAACAAACCTTTAAGATAGACTCTAAAGATATTTATATTATTGTAGAAAGTAAGAAAGATAAAACAGTAGATATCGCTAAAGAAAGAAATATTAATATTATTTATCGTAAAAATCTAACTAATAGAAGAAGAAAAGGTTATGCCTTAGATGATGCCATTAAAGAGATACTAAAGAAGAAAAAACACTATGATGCTTACTTTATCTTTGATGCTGATAATGTTCTAGATAGAAATTATTTTAAAGAAATGGTTAAAAGTTATAAAAAAGGGTATGATATAGGTATAGGTTATTGTAATACTAAAAATGGTAATATGAGTATATATTCAGCATGTTCTTCCTTAACTTTTTCTATGATTAATACTTTTTCTAATAACTATAAAATGAAACATAACCTAACTCTAACTGTTAGTGGAACTGGTTTTTACATCAAAGGAAAGATTTTAGAAGAACTGGGAGGCTATCCTTTTAATAGTTTAACAGAAGACTATGAGTTTACTTTATATGCAACTCTTAATGACTTAACATCAACATATAATATGAAAGCAAAGTATTTTGATGAACAACCAACTGACTATGCTACTACTATTAAACAAAGAACAAGATGGGTTAAAGGTTATTTTGATTCAAGAAGAAAGTATTATCCACTACTTAAGGAAAAAGCTAGCAGAAAAGATAATAATTATCCATCAGTCTATATTGCTTTAGTAGGAGTAAAACCTTATGTTCTACTAGTTATTAGCATTATTTTATACCTTGCAAACCTAATTTATAGAATAATATCAAACTCTATTGTTAAAGTAGAAATCTATAACTTACTATTACAATTTCTAATAATAGTACTTGCTATCTATATAGTATTATTAATCTTTACAGGAATACTTTTAATAAAAGAAAAGGATAATCTAAGACTAAATAGAAAAATGAAGATAAAATCTTTATTCTTTAACCCTTTATTTTTAGCAAGTTATGTAAATTGTTTGTATTTATCTATAAAAAATAAAGATTTAGCCTGGAAAAAAATAGAACATACTGTTAATATAGAAAAGGAGGGTAAAAAATGATAACACTAGTTAAAGATATAAATGAAGCGGATGGTATTACTCATAATGGAACAATGCATGCGGATGAAGTCTTTGCAACTGCCTTTTTATCTCTTTACTTTGGTAATTTTAAAGTAGCAAGAGTAAGTGAAGTTCCTAAAGATATATCAACAAAAACTATTATCTATGATATAGGAAAAGGTAGGTTTGATCATCATCAAACTGATGCTAGAATAAGAGATAATGGTATTAAATATTCATCATTTGGACTTCTTTTTGAAGAATATGGTTTAAGTTACTTAAAAAAGTTAAAACTAAAAAATACTAAAGCCATCTATAATTATTTAGTTAAAGACTTTATAGAAGCGATAGATGCCATTGATAATGGCATTTTTCCTGAAATAAAATCAATATATAAAATAAAGACAGTAAGTGATGTTATAAAAATATTTAATCCAAGTTATGGAAGTAATGATAAAGAAGATGAACAATTTATAAAAGCAGTATCTTTAGCAGAATCTATCCTAACTGAGGAGTTAAAGAATGTAATAGGTAAAGTAGAAGCAGGGACTAAAGTAAAAAAACTTCTAAATAAAACAAAAGGACCTATTCTTATATTAGATGAATACTTACCTTATGAAGAGACAGTTTTAACATCTCTTTCTGGTAAAAAAATATTATTTGCTATCTATCCTTCTAATAGAGGAGGATATGGTATTAAAACTATTCCTATTAGTACAACAGATAAAACTAGTAGAGTCTATTTTCCTAAAGAGTGGGGAGGACTTACTAATGATGCTTTAGAAAAAGTAACTGGCATAAAAGGTTCACTATTCTGTCATACTAATAGATTTTTAATGACTGCTAGTGACTTAGATACTGCTAAAAAGTTAGCAGAACTTGCTATAAATATTAATGAAAAAGAATAATAGTAGTAATTAATAGAAGTTTAGGGTACAATAATAAATGGAGGAATAAATATGGAAAATGATGGACAAAACTTAAAAAAAGTAATGACAATTATAACCGTTATTATAACCATACTTTTAGTAGCATTCATAATCTATGCTATTAAGATGAATCTTTTAACAAGTCCTGAATTTTTAGTTGAAAAAATAAAATCATATGGTATCATTGGACCTATTATCTTTCTACTTATTCAAACAGTCCAAGTAGTTTTTCCTGTTATTCCAGGAGGAGCATCCTGTCTTGCAGGAACTCTTGCTTTTGGACCTATAGAAGGTTTTATCTATAACTATGTAGGACTAACTTTAGGAAGTATAGTTGCCTATATGTTAAGTAGAAACTTTGGACTTCCTTTAATAAAAAAATTATTTAAAGAAGAAACAATTAATAAATATTTAAAATATATTAGGCATAAAAAATTTGAAAAAATATTTTTTTGGGGTATCTTATTACCAGGAGCTCCTGATGACTTATTATGTTATATTTCAGGTATAAGTAATTTGACCTTTAGAAAATTTCTTATTATAATATTATTAGGTAAACCACTTACATTAATATTCTATAGTCTATTTGTAAATTTATTTTAAGGAGTAGTTATTATGCATGTTAGTTATCTTTCTTTTTATGAAAGCCCTATTGGGATAATTAGAATTAATACTAGTTTTTACGATATCTTATCTATAACTTTTGTTGAAGAACAAACTGAAGAAGAAAGAGAGAATCGTTTAAGTGTTAGAGTAAAAGAAGAATTAGATTTATACTTTAAAGGAGAACTAAAATCATTTTCGTTTTATAATTATTTAATATCAGGACTTGAAAAAAGAGTTTTAGAAGTAGTAAGTCATATTCCTTATGGAGAAACATTAACTTATAAAGATGTTGCTAGATTTTTAGGTAATGAAGAAATGACTAGTCCTGTAATAACAGTTTTAAATGAAAATCCTTGTCCGATTATTTTACCATGTCATAGAGTAGTAGCAGATGATGGTATAGGTAGTTATGTTGAGGAAATAGAGAAAAAAGAATATTTATTAAATTTAGAAAAAGAGAACATGTAAACTAAGAAAAAAGTTCTCTTTTTTAAGTTGAAGTAGGATTAAGACTGTGATATTATTATAATAGGTGATGAATAGTGACACAAACGGTTTATAGTGAAGAAAATATGAGAGTATTACTTTTTTATATAATAATACCTCTATTAGTGATTTTAGTTTTATTTTTTATAGGTACTAAAATATATGAACATCATAATAAAGATAAAGACTTAAATAGGACTAACTTTGTTATTAATTATTGGAGTAATGTTATGGGAATAATCTTTACTGCCATACTTTTATCTGTTTCAATAGGTTTTTCTTTAGCCTTTACAGAAAATGTACGAGCTTTAAATGCAATTGAAGAAAATATATTCTTTTATTATTTCTTTATGGTATTCCCAGTATTCCCATTATTTTTCTTAGTATTCTATATAGTTAAATTTATTACTAATATTAGAAGAAAAGAGAAATTAGAAAAGTTAGAAATAGAGAATAAAGAAAGTGAGGATGAATAATGAAAGAGAAAAAAGAAAGTTCTATCATAAATATTTTTGTTTATCTGTTAATAGTAATTTTAATAATCTTAATCATTCTTCCTCCAATGACAAGAGTTTTCTTTAAAGAAAGTACTACTGATACCAATATAAATTCTTCTAATAATAATGATACTGTAAGTAGTGCGACAGCCCTAACATGTAGAAGAGAAGTAACTGTTGGAACAATGATTTATAATGTTACAATTACTAGTAATTATGGTGATAATACTTTAAATAAAGTTACTTTTACATATGAAGCACCAGAAGTAGTAGATAATACTGTTACTGATAATCCTGTTTTAACTGAGATGGAGACTATAAGAAATTCAGGACTTGTAGAAGAAACTACTAATGGCTTATCTACTATATTTACATTAACAAGAGAGGTTAAGGAAGCTAATTCTACTAATACAAGTTTAGATGGTTATTTTCAGCCATTAGATACTCAAAAAACTAATCTTGAATCTTTAGGATATACTTGTTCAACCATAACTGCTTAATAATACAAATTATTAAAGATAGAGTAATAAGAGGAGAAAACAATAAATTAAAACTTATTATATAACTAAGTCTACCTAATATAAAAGTACTAGATAAACTATTAATTACTAACATAAAAGGATAGTTATAGCTAGTTAAGATATTAGTACTAGTAGAAAAATATAATAATAAGTAATCTATAATTATTATTAAAAGCCCAAATATTAAAGCAAGATATAAATACTTATCTTGTTTTTTTCTATTGTCTATCTCATTATAAGGAATAAATAAAAGTAGTAGTAAAGGAACTATTTCATATGTAAAAAATAAAACACCACCCTTTAATATATCAATAATATTATTAGTAAAAGGTACCTTTAAATATGTTAAATCTAAACTAAAAGTACTTCCTATAATATTAATAACAAATAAAGGAATAAAGATAAATAAAAGTATTAAAGAAAGACTAGTTATCTCTTTATAATCTTTTAGAGATATAGTTAAACACATTAAAAGTAGAAGAATAAGAATGCTATAAAAGTTACCACTACTTAAATAAGTATCTTTTATAAAATTAGTAGTTTCTAATAATAGATATATAAAGATTGTAGATAATATTAATGAGATAATTATCTTTAAATACTTATTTTTAGGTTTAACTTTTTTTCTTAATACTAATATTCCCTTAAATATAATTAAAGTAAATATAGAACCTAAGATAATGCTAATAATAGTATCACTTTTACTAATTTTAATAACTTTTTCTATAAATAAAGGAAAACTAGATATAGAAAGAAAAAATGTTAAGCTAGCAAGTTGTAAAAGTCCTATCTTTTTATTAGTCATAAGTTTTATTCTCCTTTTCCTTTAATTTAATATCTATCTTAATATTAGAGTTTTTATAAGTACTATAGTTAAGTTCTCTAGTTTTTAAATAAATATGATTTATAGTATTAGAGATATTATAGGTATTATTCTTTTCACTATTTAATAACTTTTCTATATCATCTTTTAACATCTTTATAGATTCCTTTTTTAAGTCTCTTAAATCATTACTATCAGGAGAATCAATGTTACCAGTTATCTTAATAATAATAGTATTATCTTTATATTTAGTATTAGTTTTTAAGTTATATAGACTTACTTCATAACTTTTATCATTAAGTTTTATATTAGTATTAAAAGAATCTATTTTATCATTAAGTAGAAAACTTGCTCTTGCCACATCTTTATCTAAAGTAATATTTTTACTTGGTATAAAGATACCTTTACTTATAAGACTTTCTTTATAACTAATAAGTGGTATAAATCCATCTTTAATATCATCTGAATTGCTACTTAATAGTTCTTTAAAGGTAGTGTTTATAATAGAACCACTCATTTCTTTTTCTTTTTTTATAAAGCTTTTATAATCTCTTCTTTTATGATAATTGGAAAACAGATTACTTACTTTATCTTCTGTTGCAAGTACTAAATAGTCAATAGAAGTAAATTCATCTTTAAAGAACTTAATAGTAGTATCATTTAAAGTATTAGTATTAAAAACGGCTACTTCTAAGTGTTTATAATAAGTCTTTTTATTATCAATATTTCTAGTTTTTAAGAATACTTCACCTAAACTATTACCTGTAATTGTATAAACTTTATTATCATTATTAATAACATTTAGATAAAGAGTATATTTATTATCAGTAAAGTCTAGTCCTAAAGTATCAACAACGGCTAGATTATTTAACTCATCATATGGTGTATATCCTAAAAATAGTAATAATGCTATTAAACATATAATAATTTTTTTCATATCTCTTTCTCCCTTATTCTATTTTTTGTAAGAAGTGGATTTCTAAATCTTGTCTTTTTATGATTTCCCTTAACGATAGTATCTTTAATTTCTTCTTTAATAAAAGGAGAGAATGGGGCAAGATATGGAAGACTTTCAGATGATGTTGTGACTAAGGATGCTAGAAGGATGATAAAACCTACAAAGATACCAAATAGGCCAAAGAACATAGCAAGAAATAACATAATGAATCTCCACCATCTAAGAGCATAAATCATTTCAACTGAAGAGAAGGCAAGACCTGATATTGCCGATATAGAAATAACTATTATCATAATAGGAGAGATAATACCAGCGGAGACTGCCGCATCTCCTAATATTAAACCACCTAAAATAGAGACAGATGTTCCCATACTGGCAGGTTTTCTTATATCACTTTCTCTTAGTATTTCAAAGGATATACTCATGAAAATTGCTTCTATTAAAGCCGAGAAGGGGACAGTATCTCGCTGTTCCATAAAGTTTAGGAATAAAGATAAAGGTAATATATCTTGATTATGAGTAGTTAAGGCAATGTATAGGGCAGGAGTAAATATTGCGATGATAAAAGCAAGAAATCTTACTATTCTAATAAAAGAAGTATTAATCGCTTTCTCATAGTAATCATCACTAGTATGTAAGTAATCTACAAAGAAAGTAGGAGTAATTAAAACAAAAGGAGAGTTATCAGAGACAATAGCAATCTTACCTTCAAGTAAAGCTTGAGCGACTTTATCAGGACGTTCTGTTGATGTAATTGTTGGAAAGAAAAAGTTAGTCTTACTATCTAAATAACTTTTTAAATTTCCTGTGTCTAAGATACCATCAACATTGATTTTTTTAAGTTTATTCTTAATATTATCAACATTTTTCTTAATAGCGATATTATTCATATATAAAATACCAATCTTAGTCTTACTAGACTTTCCCACAAACATACCATCTACATATAAATTACAGTCTCTTATTCTTCTTCTAATAAGTCCAATATTAGTATTAAAATTTTCATTAAAAGCATCCTTACTTCCAGTTATACTTGCTTCATTATTAACTTCACCAATTCCTCTATCAACAGTAGCCCTTGCTTCAATTGCAATAGCTTTTTCAGATTCATTATCACTAAAAATAATAAGAGCGAAGCCCATACAGATATAATCAGTCATATCACTTAATTTGTTTAATATTTTCCCATTATTAGTAGGAATAAAGTTAAGAAGTTCACTTCCTATATCATCACTTTGAAACTTGATAGTTAAAAGACGTCTTAAAATAAAATCATTAACATAACTTGAACTACCTAAAACTTCACTCATGACTAAAGTTATTTCTCTATTATCGATAACAAAAGGCCTAATTATTAAATCAGTGGAGCTTCCAAAAGCTTTCTTTATTTCGTCTCTAAGCATAACTTCACCTCATTTCACTTTTAGTATTACCAAAATAAAGATTATTATTAAAATAAAAAAGAGGTATTTAACCTCTATTATTATAAACTCTTACTTTTTGTGCTTCTTCATCTTTATGAAATTCATTGTAATATTCTAATGATAATCCAATCGCTTCTTTTTTACTAAGTGTATCTTTCTTTTTACCATCCTTGTTATAATACTTACTTAATGGTTCCATATAGTCTATTGTATGACTAAGCTTATTTGGATCTTTTGTATCCATCATAATAGAGCCATCTTGTAAATCAATATATTTGTCTTTATCTTTTCTTAATATTGTTACATAACTATATCCTGCTGTAGCATTTTCTAAAATACCACCAATTTTATCAACACCTAATTTGTTTTCAGGATAAGAAACCCTAACACTTGCGATAAATAAATCATTAATATTATATCTTTCAAACATATTTTTCTCTCCTCTTTGTGTAATTATGATATAACACATTTTCTTAAGTGTCAAGCGATATTAAAAAGCTTTTCCATTCATAAATTTTGTAGTAATCTATTAGTAGGTGAAGTTTATGTTAGTTAAAATAATAGATTATGACCATATGGGAAGAGGAATTGCTAAAATAGATAATAAAGTAATATTTATACCTAAAGTAAAACTAGGTGAAGATGTTTCTATTAAATTAGTAAAAGATAAGAAAAATTATTCTATGGGTAAAAGATGTGATTTTCTTAAAGTAAAATATTGTCCTTATTATCAAACTTGTGGGGGGTGTCAGATAGGACATTTAACTTATGATGAGCAGTTAGAGTTTAAAAAGAATACTGTTAAGAATATTTTCTCTAAATATACAAATTATAATTTAACTGATTTAGAAATAATTCCTACTAAATGTTATAACTATCGTAATAAAGTAACTTTTCATATTAAAGGAGATAAGTTAGGGTATTATGAAGAAGAGTCTAATAATTTAATACCTATAGATAAATGTAATTTATTAGATAGTGATATTATAACTCTAACTACTTCTTTAAATTCTTTTATTAAAGTACATAAGAAACTAACTAAAGCCATTATTAAATCTTTAGATGGTAAACTTATGTTAATATTAGAAGGTAAGGAATCTAAAGAATCTATAAATAAGTTCTTCTCATCAACTGTTAGTTCTCTATATTACAATAATGAATTAATCAGTGGTGTATCTTCTTTAATGATAGATGTTTTATCTAAAAAGTTTATGGTAAGAAAAGACTCTTTCTTCCAAGTGAATAAAGAGGGTATTAGTTTAATTTATAAAGAAGTTATTAATTTAGTAAAAGAACTAGATTGTACTATTATCTATGATTTATATTGTGGTACTGGTACTATTAGTCTTTTAGTAAGTGACTATGCTAAGAAGGTAATTGGTATTGAAGTAGTAGAAGATGCAGTGATGGATGCTAAAAGTAATGCTAAGATAAATAATATTACAAATACAGAGTTTTATTTAGGTGATGTAAGTAAAGTCATTAAAAAACTTGATTATATACCTGATACTATTATTTTAGATCCTCCAAGAAGTGGTATTTCTAAAGACTTAATAGAATTTCTCTTATCTTTAAAAGTAAAGAATATTATATACGTTTCATGTAATCCTCTGACTCTTGCTCGTGATATTAATCTTTTAGATAATATTTATCATCTTGAATCTATTAAACTAGTGGATGAATTTCCTAATACTTATCATTTA
Source organism: uncultured Bacilli bacterium (assembly GCA_944363705.1). Classification (GTDB taxonomy): domain Bacteria; phylum Bacillota_I; class Bacilli_A; order RF39; family UBA660; genus Onthousia. The sequence goes on from CALVUY010000015.1 coordinate 18,375, forward strand.
GAATCTATAACTTTGTTAAAATTACGAAGAAAAAATTAATAAAGTGTATATTATATAAGTGAAAGGTTTCTAGTATAAACCTTAAAATCACAGGGGGGAAATATATGAATGATGTTATATTAAAGGATAATATTAATATAGAAAATTTAATCTATGAAGTTCGTGGAGTTCAAGTGATGTTAGATAGTGATTTAGCAAGGCTTTATGAATGCAAGAATGGGACTAAAGAAATCAATCAAGCGGTAAAAAATAGTCCTCAAAAATTTCCAGAACGTTTTAGTTTTGTTTTGACTGATAAAGAAATGAGTGACTTGAGGTCAAAAAAAATGACCTCAAATATAAAAATATTAGGTATGCTTTGTGTAATAAAAAGTAGTGTTTCTTTCATATTTACTTAGAACACAAAGATAATATATGTAGTGATGTGAGTATGTAATTGAAAATAGATGATGTAAAAACAATTATATAAATTGGAGATTTTTAAATTGTAAAATATAGTCGGTTTAAGGATAAAGCACCAGAATATTTAAATATGATATTTTTTATCCTGAAATTGAGTTAAAATCTATTGATAGGCAGTAATAAAAGTGATATATTCTTACCGATTGGTACTCAGGAAACTTTCGAAGCCCTGAGTCAAAATCAAACTTCATTTCTTCTTTGAGGTGATGGTGTTTTTTTATGTATAAAAATGAATAGTAGTAGTTTTAATTGTATTAATTAACTAGTCACTGATAAATAAATATGATAAAATAATTATATAAGAGGGTGTTTTTATGTTAAAAAGGAAGTTATTTATAATTGGCATTGTTTTAGTAGTCTTATTTATTTTTGGATTTTTACTAATAAATACTGATTTTTATAAAATAAATAAAGCTAATTTGCTTTTTGGAAAAGACTTATGTAATCAAAATGAAGAAGAACATCTTGAATATGGTCTTACAATTGTTAGTCAATACAAATGTAGAATTTGTGGAAAAACATTCAGTTATCCTTCTTCTCCTACACCTATAATATGTGATGATTGTGCGAGAATTACTCATAGATGTCAGTGGTGTGGTAAACTAAAGGAATAAAATAATTCAATGATTTGTGAATAATAGAAAAATGAAAGGATAGTGATGTTTATGGATAATTAGGAAAAAGAAGTTAATAAAAATGTTAAAAGAAATAAGACATTTCTTTTAGAGTTTAAAAAAAATTAAAAAAAGAAAAAGGATTAGCTGATAAGACGGTAAAGGAACATTTACATAATAATGAGAAAGGAGTTAATATGAGTTATATAAAAGATTTAAGAAAGTATGTAGGACATAATCCCATCTTAACAGCAGGCGTTCTTCTATTTGTTTTTAATGATAAAGATGAAGTGCTTATGCAACTTAGAACTGATTATAATCAGTATGGTTTTCCAGGTGGTGCGATGGAATTAGGCGAAAGTTTTGAAGATGTTGCAAGACGTGAATTAAAAGAAGAGACTAACTTAGATATTATTGATTTAGAAATGGTAAAAGTATTATCCGGAAAAGATACATATAGAGAATATCCTAATGGAGATAAATTGTATGATATAACTGCTATCTATGTAATAAAGAAATATAGTGGAGACTTGAGAGTTAATGATAATGAAAGTAAAAAGTTAGAGTGGTTTAATGTAGGTAACTTACCATCTAATATGACAGAACATACTAAAAACTACCTTGAAAAATATGGAGATATATTAGGTATGGCTTTAAAGATATATAAAGATAATTTTAAGTAGAAATTAAGGTAATTGCATAAAAACTTGATGTAAAGATAATCAAATATAAGGAATGACATTAAATATAAGGTTTTCAATATTTTTGAAATCACTTATATAACGTGTCTTTTTTTGGTAAAATACTTTTTTCTGCTAATAATATAAGTGTAAACTTAATCTCTTTTGTTTGTAAGATGTATTAAAATAATTTATACTATTATTAGAGATAGAAAGAAGTGATGATATGCTTTTAGATATAATAATTTTATTAGTAGGCTTTGTAATAATCATTAAATCATCAGATGTTTTAGTAGATGCAGCTTCATCTTTAGCTTTAAAGTTAAGAGTACCTAAGATGTTAATTGCATTAACAATAGTTTCTTTTGGTACTTGTGCTCCTGAAGTTGCTATATCTTTTAGAAGTGTTGCAAATGGTGATGGGGTTATGGCTTTTGCAAATGTTGTAGGTAGCTCAATTGTAAATGTTTTCTTAATTATAGGACTTGCTAGCTTCTTAAGACCTATTAAAGTAAGACATGCTACTGTAAAAAAAGAATTACCTTTACTTTTTATTGTTACGACAGCATTTTCTTTTTTAATGCTAGATGCTGTATTTAATCCTATGAGTCCTAATACATTTTCAAGAAATGATAGTTTTATTTTAATTTTATTATTCTGTATGTTTATTCTTTATTTAGTAGGAATGTTATTTAAAAAGAATAAAAAGTACGATGAACAAGAAATAAGTAAGTATTCTGCTATTACGTCTTGTCTACTTTTAGTTGTTACAATTATCTTAATAGTTTATAGTAGTGAGATGATTGTTGATTCTGCTAAAGCGATTGCAAGTGGACTAAATATAAGTGAGAAGGCAATTACAATGACTGCTATCGTAATAGGAACAAGCTTACCTGAGATGATTATGACTGTAACAAGTGCTAGAAAAGGTGAATTTGATATGGCTATTGGAAATATTATTGGTACTAATATCTTTAATATTTGTATAGTTTTAGGACTTCCTATTCTTATTTTTGGAGATATAGTCCTTGAAAGCTTTGGCTTTATTGATATACTTGCAGTATTCTTATCTTCATTTCTTTTGTTTGTCTTTGCAAGAAGTGAAAGAGAAGTTAGTAAAAAAGAAGGAACTATTATGTTAATAGTATTTGTCCTTTATTATGTATATATGTTATTCTTTTAGTATATTAAATGGAGGTGCTACAGAATGGAAAAAAATGAAGTAATAGATGCAATAAAAATTTTAAGAAAATATAATACAGAGACTAATAGAATAGAAGCTAAGAGTGCTTTATTAGGTTTTCCTAAAAAGTGTTATGATACAATATCTAGTTTTTCTAATAAATATGGTGGCATTATTATTTTTGGCTTAAATGAAGATGATGATTTTAAAACAGAAGGTGTTTATGATATTAATGATTTACAGAAACAAATAACTTCTTTATGTAGTGATGCTATGGTTCCTAGAGTTAGAACGGATATACTACCACTTGAGTTTGAAGGTAAGAATATTCTTGCAGTAAAAATTGAAGAATTAAGACAAAATAAAAAGCCTTGTTATTATAAACCTAAAGGATTAAAAGCAGGTTCTTATACAAGAGAAGGTGATAGAGATGAGTTATTGACTGATTATGAGATTTATGCTTTTGAAAGTTATAATGATCATATTTTTGAAGATACAAGACCAACTAAAAAATCTAGTATTGAAGATTTAAATAAAGAAAGTTTAAAAGAATATCTTAATAAAATAAAAGAGTTAAAACCAAACTTTTCTAAAAACAGTTATGAAAAAAATTTAAAACTATGTGGTATAGTTGATAGCGATAACAATAAAATATATCCAACACTTGCAGGAACACTTATTTTTGGTGATTATCCTCAAAGTTTTTATCCACAATTATTTGTCGCTTGTTCTGTCATACCAGGAACAAAATTAGGTGATGTTGGCTCTTTAGGAGAAAGATTTATTGATAATCAAAGAGTAGAGGGAACTATAGAAGAGATGCTTGATGGTACTATGAGATTTTTAAGAAGAAATATGAAGACTAGAGTAATAATAGATTCTAATGGTAAAAGAGAAAATAGAACTGAATATCCTTTAGAAGCATTAAGAGAGGCTGTTGCCAACGCTTTAATCCACAGGGATTATAGTAAAGAAACAGAAAGTGCCTTTATTTCTGTTTATATGTATGAAGATAGAGTAGAGATTTTAAATCCTGGAGCATTATATGGTGCTAATAAAATAGAAAAACTTGGAACTGATACTATAATGGAGTCAAGGAATCCTACAATAGTTAGAATATTAGAAGAAAAAGGTTCTGTTATAGAAAATAGGCATACAGGTATTCCTACTATGAAAAGAGAAATGGAAAAGTATGAATTACCTGAACCAGAATTTTATGAAGAAAGAGGAAGTTTTAAAGTTATATTTAGGAATAGTATGAATTTCGAACTTGATAGTATTAGTGAACAAGTTGGTGGACAACAAAATATAATAAATACTATATATAATATGGAAAGTGATACAGAAAGTGATACAGAAAGTGATACACAAAGTGATACAGAAAGTGATACACAAAGTGATACAGAAAGTGATACACAAAGTGATACACAAAGTGAAGTATTTAATAATGTATTAGCATTTTGTAAAGAACCAAAAACTGCTAAAGAAATTAGAAATTATTTAGGTATTTCTTCAAAAAGATATGTTGCTTACAAAATATTAAAGCCGCTTATCGATTTAAATAAATTAGAGTATACTAATAAGAAAATTACTAATGCTAGAAATCAAAGATATGTAACTGTTAGAGATAATAAAAAATAGGAAGTGTAATAATTATATGAGTACAAAGTATTTAAAAGTTATGTTTGATGATATTAGTGGTGCTAATGATAATTTAAAATATAAACTTGATGAAGTAAATATTGCCAAAAACTTTAATCCTAATGCTAATAATCCTAAAGAAATGGGTGGATTTAATTTTTCGACTGAAGATAAGATATTTAGATGGTTAGTTAGAGGAGAAACTTTATATGATGTAATAATACCAGAGGATGCAGAGATTATTAATGTTTCAAGTAACTCTGCTCCTAATGGTGTATTTAGGACTAATAAAATAATTTTAACTAATAAAAGAAAAATGACTGATGAAATGGCAATGTATTTCTATAAGAAATCTAACTTGCCAGAAAAATCATATTATAAAGCTTTAGCAGGTATTATGGTAAGAGGTTATAAAAATACTTGTTTACAATTGATTAGGGATAAAGTTAATAAGAACAATATTGATTTTGTATTAAAAGAAATCAATGATTTTGTTGGGCCTAATATGATTAAAGAAAAAGATAATAATCATGAAGTCTTTTATGAAGTTATGGATGTTTTAAATAAAATAAAAGTGTCAAATGAGTGACAATCTCTTTAAATTATTCTTTAGTTTTGTTATACTGAAGTAGTAATGATACGAAAGAGAGTGATGGTTATGGCAAAAAGAAAGAAAAAGAAAGAAACTAAAAAAGGTTTTGCTCATGCTACAGAATTATATGGTGTATTACTTGTTTTAGCAGCAATACTTGGTATTGGTAGATATGGTCCTGTTGGTAATATGATTGCATCCTTTGCAATATTTCTTGTAGGAGGATTGTATGTTCCTTTATTAGTGGTATTTTTAGTATTAGGTGCATATTTAATTATAAATAGAGAGTGGCCTAACTTATTTACAACTAAAATGTTAGGTATATATTTATTATTAATTGGAGTATTAGTCTTAATGCATGAAAATTTTATATTACAAAATGATAGTAATGCTATTAAAGTATTTAGTGAAACAACTAATCAGTTAATTAACTCTTTTTCAGATGTTATGAAAGGTGCTAGGCCTAATGCTATTGGTGGAGGTATTATTGGCTGTACCTTTGGAGTCTTATTTATGATGTTATTTTCATATAGGGGAATGCAGATAATCGCTTGGACTTTAATTATTATAGGATTTTCATTATTTACTGGCTTTTCTATTGTTGATTTTGTTAAAGATAAGGCAAGTAAGGCTAAAGAGAAGTTCCCTAAAAGAGATAAGAATAAGGAAGAAGAACCTGATAGTAAGAAACCTATTATTACAGGTAATGAAGAACCTGTTATGGGTGAGATAAAAGATGATGATAAGAAAATTGTTATATCTAGTATAGACGAGTTAACTAAAGCTAAGGTAAATGAAGAAGTTACTGAGAATAATGATGTTAGTGATGAAGATAAAGAGTCTACTAATAAAACTACTGTTAAACATAATTATGTTTTACCATCTATTAATTTGTTAGATGCTCCTAAGAAAAAGAAAAATAGTGTTAATCAAAGTTTAATTGAAAAGAATATAGAAATACTTGAGAAAGTATTAAAAGACTTTAATATTATTGGTAAAGTAGTAGAAGTACATATTGGTCCTACTGTTACTCAGTATGAGTTAGAACTTCATTCTGGTACTAAGGTTAGTAAACTTTTATCAATTCATAGAGAAATAGCTTTAGCCATTGCTACTAAAGATGTTAGAATACAAGCTCCTATACCTGGTAAGAATACTGTAGGTATAGAAATTGCTAATAAAGAGACTGCTTCTGTATCATTTAGAGAAGTGTTAGAGAAAGTACCTAAGTCACTTGATGGTTCTAAATTACTTTGTCCTTTAGGTAAAAATATTATGGGTAATGTTATTTGGTGTGAAATTAATAAAACACCACACCTTTTAGTAGCAGGTTCTACTGGTTCAGGTAAATCTGTATGTATTAATGGTATTATTTGTTCTATTTTAATGAGAGCGAAACCTGATGAAGTAAAACTTGTTATGGTTGACCCTAAAAAAGTTGAACTTTCTGGTTATAATGGGGTACCTCATTTGATGAGACCAGTTGTTACTGATCCTAAAGAAGCATCTGTTGCTTTATCTAAAATAGTTGCCGAGATGGAAAGACGTTATGATACTTTTAGTGAAACTAAGACTAAAAATATTGCAACTTACAATGATTATGTAGAAAAGAAAAATAAAACATTACCACCTGATGAACAAATTAAAAAGATGCCATTTATTGTCGTTATCATCGATGAGTTAGCAGACCTTATGTTAGTTGCAAGTAAAGATGTAGAAGCATCTATTATGAGAATTACCCAAATGGCTCGTGCTGCTGGTATTCACTTAATTATTGCAACACAAAGACCATCAACTGATGTAATCACTGGTGTTGTTAAAGCGAATATTCCAAGCCGTATTTCATTTGCTGTATCTAGTAGTATAGATTCACGTACAATTCTAGATATGACAGGAGCAGAAAAATTACTTGGTAAAGGTGATATGTTATTCTTACCAATGGGAGAAGCAGATCCAGAACGTATACAAGGTGCCTTTATTTCTGATGATGAGATTAAAAGAATTATTGATTATACAGTTGAACAACAAAAAGCTGAGTATGATCAGGCCTTTATGAATTTATCAGGCGATAGCGAAAAGAGTGCTTCACAGAAAGAAGACATGGCTCAAGTTGAAGAATATGATGATCCTCTATATAATGAAATAGTAGAGTTTGTTATAGAAACTCAGAAAGCAAGTGCATCACTTCTACAAAGAAGGTTTAAGCTTGGTTATAATAGAGCAGCGAGGATTATAGATTTATTGGAAGAAAGAGGTATTATTGGACCACCTAATGGCTCTAAGCCTAGAGAAGTACTTGTTAAGTTAGATGATGGGGATGAGGAATAATATGTAAAATAAGGAAAGTTACAAATACAAATAAGTTACTTGTAATGTGATATGATTATATGTTAAGATTAAGTTAACAAAGATAAGAAAGGAAGTAGTAGATATGGCTAATTCAATTTATCAGGGTAAAATAAATCGTCAATTCTGGGGTAAATTAATTCGTCATTTTTCTAAAACTTCAGGTTTATAACTTGTTACCTGGGGGGGGGCAGTTTTTATCCTTAAGCATAAAAGGGGCATTAAATTACCAGAATGGTAGTTTAAATAATACTTTCTTTCATTATGATATAAGAGCAGGATAGTATTATTCTGTTCTTTTTGATGGTGTGAGAAAAATAATAAAGG
>CALVUY010000016.1 GCA_944363705.1 uncultured Bacilli bacterium
CGATTCTTTATATTGCTTTAATCGCTTTATTTATCTTAGGTTATAAAAAGAAACAAAAGAAAGTATGGGTAACTAGTTTAGTGTTATTTCTAGTCGCTTTAGTTGCAACTATTATCATTACAAGCATTTATGCTTGATTTTTTTATGATTTTTTGGTATAATAAGCCTCACTAAAGGGGTGTTAGGAGTGGACTTAATAACTGAAGAAATAAAAGAATCTAAAAACTTTCAAATATTATCTAAAGTGTTTTCTTATCACTATGCTCATAAAGATAATTTAGAGCCTATTATTTTATATAATGAATTTAGACAAGTATTAATAAATTTTATTGAAGAGATTATGAGAAACTATTTAATAAAAATGAGCTTTGCTGATTATAGAGGAAAAGAACCTGAAGTAAAAATAGTTGATTTTAAAGATAATACGAATGGAGATTATCATTATAATATGATTAGATTAGATGAAACTATACCATGGAATATTTTTTTAGGAAATATTCTTGTCTTTTTTGATGCATGTCATGAGCTTATACATTTTAAATATAATACTGACTTGCATGCGGAAATAATAAATAAAAATACAGTAAGAGTTGCTAAAGAAACATTAATACGACATGATGCTGAAACTGCTGCACCTATTTTTAAATATGATTATTATAGTGATAATTATAAGTTTGATTCTGAAGAAAAGCTAGCTGACATCGAAGGTGTAGAATTATTTAGAAAAATAATAGAGTATATGAATATAACTTTAACTAGAGAAGATGAAATAAAATTACTTAATATTTATACTAATAATAGAATCCAATATCACAATTATCTTCGAGATTTTAGAAGTAATATTAGATTTAATAATTTTTTTATGGATTTTGAAGAAGCTTTTGACTTTTTAATTAGAGATAATCCAGAATGGTGTAGTTGTCCACAATTACAGATAGAATATTATCAAGATGGAGAAGGAAAAGTTAGGAAAAGAACATCTGAAGAATTACAAAGTATTTTAGAAAGAGAAGAAGACAAAGATATCAAAGAATATATTCAAAGTCTTTTAGTACCTAATGAAGATAAAAGACTATATGATGATGGATTTAAACAAAAAAAGCTGGGTTTAAAAATGCCTTATAATAAATATTATAAAATATCAAATATTAATAATAAAAAATACTGTCAAGAATAGTATTTTTTTTAAATGAAATTACACATTTAATGGTATAATAAGAATGCAAGGAGGTATGAAAAAATGAGAGAAGAATGGAAAGGCTTTAAAGAAGGAGCCTGGACTAAAGAAATAAATGTTAGTGATTTTATTAAAACTAACTATAAGGGATATGATGGAGATGAAAGTTTCCTAGAAGGTACTACAGAGAAAACAAATAGAGTTTGGGGAAAATGTAGTGACCTATTAAAAGAAGAATTAAAAAAACATGTACTTGATATTGATGTTGACCATATGTCAGGGATTAATGCTTTTAAGCCAGGTTATATCAGTAAAGATGATGATGTAATCGTAGGACTTCAAACAGATGCCCCACTAAAAAGAATAGTTAATCCTTATGGTGGAATTAGAATGGTTTATCAAGAATTAGATGCTTATGGATATAAATTAAATCCTGAAGTTGATAAATATTTTAATGAATACCGTAAAACTCATAATCAAGGTGTTTTTGATGCTTATACACCTGAGATTAGAAAAGCAAGACACGTAGGTCTATTAACAGGACTACCTGATGCTTATGGTAGAGGTAGAATAATAGGGGACTATAGACGTGTCGCTTTATATGGTATTGACTATCTAATGGAACAAAAAAAGTGCGAATGGGATAATAAACTATTAGGACCAATGACTAATGAATTAATCCAACTAAGAGAAGATGTTTCTATGCAATATCGTGCTTTAGATGAAATTAAGAAAATGGCTAAAGGTTATGGTTTTGATATCTCAAGACCAGCACGTAATGGTAAAGAAGCAGTACAATGGACTTACTTTGGTTATCTAGCATCAGTTAAAGAAAATAATGGCGCTGCTATGAGTTTAGGTAGAGTAGATGCTTTCTTTGATATCTACTTTGAAAGAGATTTAAATGCTGGAACTATAACTGAAAAAGAAATTCAAGAAATTATTGATCAGTTTGTTATTAAATTAAGATTAGTTAGACACTTAAGAACACCTGATTATGATGAATTATTCTCAGGTGACCCAACTTGGGTAACTGCATCTATCGGTGGTGTTACTACTGAAGGAAAGAGTATGGTAACTAAGACAAGTTATCGTATCTTACATACACTAACTAACTTAGATACTGCACCTGAACCAAATATGACTGTATTGTGGGCGAGAGGATTACCCGAAAACTTCAAGAAATATTGTGCTAAGATGAGTATTGAAACAGATGCTATCCAATATGAAAATGATGATGTTATGCGTCCAGTATATGGAGATGACTATGCTATTGCATGTTGTGTATCTGCAATGAGAGAAGGTAAAGATATGCAATTCTTTGGAGCTCGTTGTAATCTTGCTAAAGCACTTCTATATGCTATTAACGGTGGTGTTGATGAAGTTAAAGGTGACCTAGTTGTTGAAGGATTCCCTAAGATGACTGATGAAGTGCTTGATTATGACAAAGTAAAAGATGCATATTTCAAGATGATAGAAAAAGTTGCCGAAGTTTATTCTAATGCAATGAATATCATTCATTACATGCATGATAAATATGCTTATGAAGCAGGACAAATGGCTTTACACGATACAAATGTAAATCGTCTAATGGCTTATGGTGTTGCAGGACTATCAGTTGCAACAGACTCACTTTCTGCAATTAAGTATGCTAAAGTAAAACCAATTAGAAATGAAGATGGTATTGCAATTGACTTTGAAGTAGAAGGAGACTATCCTAAATATGGTAATGATGATGATAGAGTAGATAATATCGCTAAAGAAATACTTGATAAGATGTATAAAGAATTATCTAAACATAAATGTTATCGTAACGCTACACCAACATTATCAGTATTAACAATAACATCAAACGTAGTTTATGGTAGTAAAACAGGTTCTACTCCAGATGGACGTAAGGCAGGAGAGGCTTTCGCTCCAGGAGCAAATCCAATGCATGGAAGAGATTCAAGTGGTGCCATCGCATCATTAAACTCAGTTGCAAAACTTAACTATGCTGATTGTTGTCGTGATGGTATTTCTAATACATTCTCAATAGTGCCAAATTCTCTTGGACACAGTAAAGATGAACAAATTGATAACTTAGTAAGCCTACTTGACGGTTACTTTGTACAAGGAGCACATCACTTAAACGTTAATGTTTTACAAAGAGAAATGTTAATAGATGCTATGAATAATCCAGATAAATATCCATTATTAACAATTAGAGTATCAGGTTATGCTGTTAGATTTAATCGTTTAACTAGAAAACAACAAGAAGAAGTTATTTCAAGAACTTTCCACGAGAAGATGTAAATGAAAGCAAGCGTTGACTCAATTGAAACCTTTGGCCTTGTTGATGGACCAGGAATTAGAACCGTAGTATTTTTAGATGGTTGTACTCTAAGATGTAAATACTGTCATAACCCAGAAACTTGGGCAATGAATGAAGTAAACTATGATACTGATGAATTAGTTAAAAAAATTCTTCGTAACAAACCATACTTTAAAAGAAATAATGGTGGTGTAACTTTCTCTGGTGGAGAACCTCTTTTACAAATTAATTTCTTATTAGATATCTGTAAGAAACTAAAAAAAGAAGGTATCCATATTGCCTTAGATACTGCAGGTGTTGGTATTGGTAAATATAAAGAAATATTAGAGTTAATTGATCTTGTTATTTTAGATATTAAACACGTTACTAAAGAAGGTTATAAAGACTTAACAGGAAGAGATATAGAAGAGTCAGAAAAGTTTATCGAAGAGTTAAATAAGAGTGGTAAACCAGTTTGGATTAGACAAGTAATTGTTCCAGGTATTATGGATAATGATGAATATTTAGATGGTTTAGTAGAATATTTAAAGAAAATAAAAAATATTGAAAAAATAGAATTTCTACCATTCCATCACTTAGGTTTTGAAAAGTATCAAAAACTTAATATTCCTAATCCATTAAAAGATACACCTGAGATGGATGCAAATAAATGCGATGAACTATATAAAAAGTTTATGAAAAAGTATGAGAAGTCTAGAAAATAGGCTTCTTTTTATATACTAAAATGAATAAAAATCTTGATTTCGTGTAAAAACACACTGTAAAAATTCTTGATTTGGTGTAAAAACGAGGCTGAAAAAATCTTGATTTCGTGTATAATGAAATTATGGAGGTAACTTTATGCAAAGAAAAATTTATGATAAGTTAGTTAAATGGAAAGAGGATTCTAATGGAAAAACAGCTCTTCTTATAGATGGAGCAAGACGTGTTGGAAAAAGTTATATAGTAGAAGAGTTTGCTAAAAACAATTATAAAAGTTATATTATGATAGACTTTAATAGAGCACCACTTGAAATTAAAAATTTATTTGATTTATATTTAGATGACTTAGATAATTTATTTTTATATTTATCTAATTACTATAATGTAAAATTATATGAAAGAGAAAGCTTAATTATTTTTGATGAGGTGCGGGCTTATCCAAGAGCAAGATCTGCAATTAAATACTTAGTCGCTGATGGTAGATATGATTATATTGAAACAGGATCTCTAGTTTCAATAAATGAAAATGTTAAAGATATTTTAATTCCTTCAGAAGAACAACATTTAAAAATGTATCCTATGGACTTTGAAGAATTTTTATGGGCTTTAGATAATCACGGATTAATGGAATTAATAGAAAAAAGTTTTGATGAAAGAAAACCTCTTGGCAATATTTTTCATAGAAAGGCAATGGATTATTTTAGACAATATATGATAGTTGGTGGAATGCCACAAGCAGTTTTAGAGTATGTTAATACTAAAGATTTTAATAAAGTAGATCAGATAAAAAGAAATATTTTAGATTTATATCGTGAAGATATAATTAAACATTCTGGCAAGTATAGCTTAAAAGTAAGAAGTATATTTGATGAAATACCATCACAACTTCAAAAGCATGAAAAAAAGTTTAGAATCACATCTTTAGATAAGGATGCTAAAACAAGAGATTATGAGGATGCTTTTATGTGGTTAGATGATGCTATGATTGTTAATCAAGCATTTAATACTACAGAACCAAGTATAGGACTTTCTCTAAATTTAGATAATAGTTTTTATAAATGCTATATGTCAGATACAGGACTTTTAATTTCAAAGGCTTTTGATGAAAAAAGTATTGTAGAAGAAGAAATTTATAAAAAGATATTATTTGATAAATTAGAATATAATGGTGGGATGATACTAGAAAATATAGTCGCTCAAATGTTAGTTTCTAATGGACACAAATTATATTTTTATTCCAATAGTTCTAGAGAAAATAGTAATGATAGAATGGAAATTGATTTTTTAATTTCAAAGCCTAAAATTACTAATAAACATAATATTTCCCCAATTGAAGTTAAATCTGGTAAAAACTATACTTTAGTTTCATTAAATAAATTTAGAAAAAAGTATGCAAATTATCTAGCCACACCATATATAATTCATACAGGAGATTATAAAGAAGAAGATAATATTGTATATTTACCAGTTTATATGACAATATTATTGTAAAAAGGATGAGAAGTCTAGAAAATAGGCTTCTTTTATGTTAGAATAAATTTACTTGGAAAGAAGTGAGAATATGCAAAATAATACTAATAAGGAAAGTTTAAGAGAAAAAATATTTACTAAATATTTTAAAGTAGAAGAAGGAGTTAAATTGACTGAATTAGTAGATAAGTTGTCATTTATCCATGAAGTTTGGAATGAACTACATAATTTGTGTGAAAATAATATTGAAAATTTTGATGAATATAGCGTTATAGAAGATATTAAGTTATTAAATCATAATGATAAGAATTACTTAATTTTAAAATTACCTATCTATAGATATATAATTATTGATATAGAAAGGAAAGAAAATATAACAGAAGAACAGTTTGAAAATAACTTTGATGAAGACTTCTTAGTAAGTAATTTTAATGTTAGGAAAATGGTAGATTATGACTTTTTGGAATTATATGATATTAAAAAATATGATGGCAATATAGAAGAACTACTTGATTTTTATATGGAAAATGAACAAGCATTAAATTTATCTAAAAAAATAGATTATATATCAAAAGTAGATAATGCTTGGATTTATTTTCATATTGATTTTGTAAATGAAAAAGGACAATTTGGTTTTGATGCAAAAGATCAATTTTCGTATGAACACTTAGATTTAAGATGTGATTTCAGAGCATCTAAAATGCAAAATGCAAAAAATAAAGTAGACATAGAAAAAATGAAAGAAATGTTTCAAAAAATTAAAGAGATAAAAATTCCTCAAGAAGTTATTCCAACTGATTTATATAAAGAATATTTAATTAAGTGTAATGAAGAAGAAAAGAATAAAATCTATACTAAAGTTTAACCACTGACATACTAGTATACTTGTTTTCTAAAGAATATTGTGATATTATAGATACCAACTTAAGGGGGATTTATAATGAGTATATATGAGGTAAAAAAATTAAATGCTCAAGAAAATGATAAGATTGTATACTATGATTATTTAATGTATAAAAGAGGAGCAGGTTGGTGGACTGGTTTAATAAATGATGATTGGCATAGACCTTATGAAATACAAAGAGCTAAATATAATGCTAGTTTTCTTAATAATTTACCGGATTACTATTTCTTAGGTATTCCGATTAAAGAATTATTAAAATCAGAAATGTCAAAAGGAAGATGTCATGCTTGTGCTATAGCCTTAAGCCTCTGTTTTAAAGAATTTGAGATTTATACTTGTAATTTGAGAAATTATACTGCACATTATAATGAAAAAAGTTCTAATAAAATAGATGAATATGAACATACTTTTTTAGTTATTAATAATGATGATATTAAAACAGTAATTGATACTAGTTTTGGTTTTATAACAGATATTAATACATATGATGATATTTTTTCTATTGATGATGTTAGAATAATATCATCTGATACAATAAAAAATACAGACATATATAAATTTATTGAAGAAAGAAAAAATATTGAAGGACCAACACCAGAAAGTGAAGCTAGAGACGATAAAGAATATCAAAAATATAGTGAAGAAGTCCATAAATATATGAATATGTGTAAAAGTTACAAGAATAATCAAGATGAGCATTTACAAGACTTCTTTAATAGATGCTTATACAGAACATCAAATAGTTCTTGTATATGGAAGTGGAGATGTACTTTAGAATTTAAATATGGAAACTCTGGGTTTATCTATCCAACTAATGACATGTTTTCTCTAAGAGATGATGAATTTGATGAAAATTTATATAGTCCATATGAAGAAACAATAAAAGAAAATAATAGAGTTTTAGAAAGCTATCATAAACCTAAAGAAGAAACTAAGACTAATTATATTAAAAGTAAAATATTAAGACTAGCTAGCAAGATTGTTAATAATAAAAAATTAATGTAAGTATAAGTTTTATATAAAAATAGAAAGGCTAACTAATGGAAGAAAAGTTTAAAAAGTTATATAAAGAATATGACAAATTACAAAATAAATATGGTGATAAAACCTTAGATTCTATCTATAATGGAGGAGAATCTAATAATCCAGATATATTATTTGTTTTTATGAATCCAACAGGAAGAAACATTGCAAGTCCTAAAGCTTGGAAAGGCTTAAAGGCTCCTTGGCTTGGTACTAAGAATATTTGGAAATTATTCACAGCCATTAATCTTTTTGATAAAAATCTTTTAGATGAGATAAATAAAAAGAAACCTAAAGACTGGGACTATGATTTTGCAAATAAAGTATATGATGAGGTTAAAAGAAATAACTACTTCATAACAAATTTAGGCAAGTGTACGCAAATAGATGCAAGACCCCTAAAAGATGAAGTCTTAAGAAGTTATCTTGGACTTTTAGAACAAGAAATAGATATCGTTAAACCTAAAATAATTATTACTTTTGGTAATCAAGTCTCATCAATTATTTTAAATAAGAAAATATCAGTTGGAGAATGTAGAAAACAATACTTTGAAAAAGAAATAGGTAGTAATACTTATAAAGTATTTCCAGTCTATTATCCAGTTGGTAATGGAACATTTAATATAGATAAAGCGATAGAAGATTTAAAATATATTATAGAAATTTATGTTAAAGATACTGTTAAAACAAAATAGTATCTTTTTATATTGACAATCATATAATAACTGTATATACTGTATATATACAAAGAGGTGATTAAATGCAGATAATTATCAGTAATAGTAGTGATATACCAATTTACCAACAGATAGTTGATAATATTAAAAGAGAAATACTTAATGGTAATTTAGTAGGAGGAGAGGCCTTACCTTCTATTAGAACTCTTGCAAAAGATTTAAGAATTAGTAATATTACCACTAAAAGAGCTTATGAAGAATTAGAAAAGGATGGTTTTATTGAAGCAGTCGCTACAAAAGGATACTTTGTTAAAAATAAAAGTGAGAATTATTTAAAAGAAGAAATATTAAAGAAAATAGAAGAAAATTTAGAAGAAGCTTTAACTATCGCTAATACATATCATATTAGTTATGATGAAGTCTTAGAGATACTTAATGCTTTGAAGGAGGATAATAATGGATAATATAATAAAAGTTAATAATTTAACTAAAACTTATGATAACTTTATACTAGATAATATTACTCTTGAAATAAAGAAAGGAAGTATCATTGGTCTAATAGGAGAAAATGGAGCAGGGAAGACAACACTAATTAAACTATTATTAGGTTTAATAAAAAAAGATAAAGGAGATATCTTAATATTTAATAAAACTGTAAATAGTAAAGTAAAAGAAGATATTGGTGTAGTCTTAGATGATTCATTCTTTCCAGAAGTTATTAAAGTAAAAGATGTTAACTCTGTTATGAAAAATATCTATAAATCTTGGGATGAAAAATTGTTTCTTAAATACCTAAAAGACTTTTCTTTAAATGAAAATATGTTAATAAAAAACTTATCTAAAGGAATGAAAAAGAAACTTGAAATAATAGCTGCTCTTGCTCATCATCCTAAACTATTAATATTAGATGAACCAACTAGTGGATTAGATCCAGTTGTTAGAAAAGAAATATTAGATATCTTTCTAGATTTTATTGAAAATGGAGAGAACAGTATTTTATTCTCATCCCATATAACCAGTGATATTGAATCTATCGCTGACTATATAATCTTTATAGATAATGGTAAATTAGTCTTTGATAAAGAAAAAGATGACATCTTAGATAATTATGGAATAGTTAAATGCAGTGATAATGATTTTAAGAAAATATCTAAAGATAATATAATATCTTATCGTAAAAATAAATATAACTATGAAGTATTAGTTAATGATAGAAAAAATGTTAAGAAAAATAATTCTAATCTAGTTGTTGATAAAGCAACATTAGAAGATATTATGTTATTAATAGTGAAAGGAGAAAAATAATGAAAGGTTTAATTATTAAAGATTTATGTGTAATTAAAAATCAAATGAAGAGTTTATTATTAGTACTAGCTTTATTTATCTTTCTATCAATTGCTAATAAAGATGCAACATTTGTTCTTTTCTTAATTCCATTTTATATGATTATGCTTCTTATAACTACTTTTAGTTATGATGAATTTAATAAATGGGAGTGTTACTGTAACAGCTTACCTCTTAGTAGAAAAGAAATAGTTAAAGCCAAGTATATATTATTTAATGCTTCATCACTTATTCTTATAATACTAGGTATACTAGCATCCTTTATCATTCCAAACTTCATAGAAAATACTACCTTTGAATCTATTTATGCAAGTATTATTGGTGTTGCCTTTGGTATATGTTTAGTAATATCTTTACTAATCCCATTCTATTATAAATTTGGTTCCCAGAAGGGAAGAATAATGTTATTCCTTACCATTGCCATACTTGCTTTACTAATAGGAATGATTACTAGTCTAGATATCTTCAATAATATAGAATTAATGAATATAATAAATAGTCTAAATAACCTAAGTTTAGGAATGTTTACTATACTTTTAATAATAATAACAGTAATAATTATGGCTATCTCTTATTACATTTCTATTAAAATATATAGTAATAAAGAGTTTTAAATTCTCTAAATAATTTAGAGAATTTATTTTTTTGAAAAAAAGTGTTGACAAAAATATATGTTATTAATATAATGTTAATAACAAGTTTAATTACTTGCTAATTTTCGAGTTTTTGATATTAATAAAAAGTTAATAAGAGGAGGGATAATTTATGAAAGTTGAGAATTTAAAAGTTTATAATAAAGCTTTAATTGTTGTTGATATGGTTAATGGCTTTGTTAAGGAAGGAGTATTACATGATAAATCTATCACTAGAGTTATACCTAGACAGATAGAACTTATTAAGGAATATCATAATGAGGGACAGTTAGTTATCTTTATTCAAGATACCCATACTAAAGAATCGATAGAACATAAAAGATTTCCTGATGTTCATTGTCTTAAAGGTAGTGGAGAAGAAGAGGTGATTGATGAGTTAAAACCTTTTACTACTTTAGATAATACTATTTGCATACCTAAAAATAATACAAGTTTTATGGAGGCTCAGCCTTTTAGAGAAGTGATGGAGGAGGCTTGTAATATAAAAGAGTTTGATATAGTAGGATGTTGTACTGATATTTGTGTATGTAACGGTCCTATGGGGCTTTCTTGTTATCTTGATGAACATAATAGAGATTGTATTATAAGAGTACATAAAGATGCTGTGGCAACCTTTGCAGAAGAATCAAGACAAAACTATGTAGATGCAGCTTATCTACTTATGGAACAACAGGGGATTCAGCTAGTTAAAAAAATTTAGAATATGATATTAATAATATGATAAAAAGAAAGGAATAATTTAAATGAAAGAAGAAAATTTAACTTTATTAACTGATTTATATGAACTTACTATGATGAATGGATATTTTGATATGAGAAGGGATGAAAGAGTAGTATTTGATGTCTTTTATCGTAAGAATCCATCAGATGGAGGATATGCTATTGTAGCAGGTCTTGAACAAGTAATTAACTATATTAAAAATTTACATTTTGATAGTGATGACATTGAGTACTTAAGAGAATTAGAGCTTTTTGATGAAGAGTTTTTAAAATATTTAGAGAACTTTAAATTTACTGGTAATATTTATGCTATTAAAGAAGGGACTGTTGTGTTTCCCATGGAACCTTTATTAAAAGTAGAAGCACCTATTATAGAGGCACAACTTGTGGAGACAGCGATATTAAATATTATTAATCATCAAAGCTTAATTGCTACTAAAGCATCTCGTGTGTGTGAAGCGGCTAAAGGTGATGCTGTTATGGAGTTTGGACTTAGAAGAGCTCAAGGTCCTGATGCTGGTATATATGGAGCAAGGGCTGCTGTTATTGGAGGATGTGCTTCAACTAGTAATGTTTTAGCTGGTAAGAGGTTTAACATTCCTGTCGCTGGTACTCATGCTCACAGCTTTATTATGAGTTTTGATAGTGAATATGAGGCTTTTAAGAAATATGCAGAACTTTTTCCAAATAATGCAACTTTACTAGTAGATACTTATGATACTTTAAACTCAGGTGTTCCTAATGCGATAAGAGTATTTAAAGAATTAAAAGAAGAAGGTAAGATGCCTAAAAAATATGGAATACGACTTGATAGTGGAGACTTAGCATATCTATCTAAAAAGGCTAGAGTTATGTTAGATGAAGCAGGATTTCCTGATGCTACTATTTGTGCTTCTAATGATTTAGATGAATATCTAATAGAAGATTTGAAAAAACAGGGAGCGAAAATAAATCTTTGGGGAGTTGGTACAAGCTTAATTACTTCTAAAGATTGTCCTAGCTTTGGAGGAGTTTATAAACTAGCTGCGCTTAAAAAAAGTGGAGAAATTATTCCTAAGATTAAACTTAGTGAAGATACTGTAAAAATTACTAATCCTGGTGATAAACAAGTATTTAGATTCTATGATAAAGAAACAGGTAAAATTAGGGGGGATATTATTGGCTTTGTAGATGAAAAATATAGTGAGGAAGAGACAACTATAATGTTTGATCCTGTAGATACTTGGAAGAGAAAAGAATTAGAGAAGGGTACTTATATAGTTAGAGAGTTGTTAGAACCAATATTTATAAATGGGGAATGTGTTTATAAAAGTGATAATGTAATGAATATTAGAGATTACTGTAGTATGGAAAAAGAAACTTTGAGTGAAGAGAATAAAAGATTTGTAAATCCTCATCCTGTACATGTTGATTTAAGTTATGATTTATGGAATGTTAAAAATAAAATGATAGATGAAGAAAAGAAATTAGTTAAAAAGTAGGGAGAAAAGATGAGAAAAGAGAAGTTAGAAGAGTTACATGGTTATATAGAAGAATTAAAAATAATTAAAAGAAATTTATTAGAAAGAAGTAATAATTCTTATATAAAAGTAGAAACCTATAACTGTTTACTTAATAATGGTATTACTATTGTAAGAGATAAAATAATTAAAGGTAATAGTAATGGTGATGCCGTTATTACTCTACCTGTTACTAAAGATAATGAGTTCTTATTAATAGTACAACCTAGACCAGTTAAAGAAGGATTTCTTGTTGAATTTCCTGCTGGTTATATAGAAGATAAAGAAAATCCTTTGATTTCTGCTAAAAGAGAACTTATCGAAGAGACGGGATATTACTCTGATAATATTAAGTATCTTGATTCTTTCTATCAAGACCAAGGTTGTAGTGAAGCTTATAACTATGCTTATCTTGCTTTAGACTGTGAAAAGGTAAAAGAACAGAAGCTTGATAAAGATGAATTTGTTAGATATTTCTTGTGTAATTATGAAGAAGTATTAGAACTTGTTAAAATGGGGTATATTAAAGATATACAGTCTAAATATGCTTTAGAGTTATCTAAACAATATATTAAGAGGAGGTAAAAATAGTGAAAAAAATTATTGGTATGACTTTTCCAAGACAAGATGTTACTTTAGGATTAGAGCCATCTTTATTAACAGTACTTCCTGAGGGAGATAATGTTATGTATTCTATGGAAAATAAAGATTTTGATGATAATAAGGTTGAAAAGTATGCTTGTTCTATTTATATTACAGGTATGAATGAGTTTAAAAAGTGGGCTTTAAAACATGATAAAAGTAAAATTATTGTAGGAGGATATGAACCTACTATTAATACAGAAGAGTTTTTACCTTATGCTTCTAAAGTTATTGTAGGTCCTTGTGATGATTTTTATGCAACTATTAATCAGGAGGGAGATGTTGTAAAAGGTATTACTAACTATAATAAGATCCCTAGATATGATTTATATGATATTAGAAATAATCAACAGATTATACCTGATAAATTAAAAGATGATGTTTGTACTTCTATTAATACATCTCAGGGTTGTCCCTTTAATTGTGACTTTTGTTGTAGTCCTTTAATGTGTGATAAGTTAATGTCTAAGCCTATAAAGTTAATTAAAGAAGAGATTAATTATTTAAAACAATATAATCCTAAGTATATTTTTATTCGTGATGAGAATTTTCCTTTGCAAAAAGACTTTAAAAAAAGATTAGAAGTTATAAGTAGTCTTGATGCTAAAATATATCTTTTCGCTTCTGCTAATCTATTAAATGTAGATACAGTAGAGTTTATGAAGTTACATAATGTCTATATGGTTTGTTTAGGACTTGAAGATATTACTGTTAATTATGCTAAAAATAAAGAATTAGATAAAGCATGTGATTTACTTCATGAGAATGATATTATGACTTACTTATCTTTTATTGTTAATCCATTAAAAGTACATAATGAAGAGGAAAGTAGAGACTTTTATGATAGATTATTAGAAAGATTTTATGAGTTAAAACCTGAAATGGTATGTGGTAATTTCTTAATGCCTTTTAGAGGTACTAAGATATGGGATCAATATAAAGATTTAGTTAGTACTGATGATTATGATTTATATACATCTAAAAGTGCTTTCTTAGAGAAAGATTTAGAGATAAGAAAAAGAATGGAATATGAGATGTTTTATTATCAGTGGGAATATTATACTTCAAAGTTTTATCAAGATAATGTTAGAGATTTCTTTAAGGAAGATACACTACATTTAAGATTTTTAGAGTTAAAAGAGAAATTTGAAAAGAAGGGTATTCCTCTTGGTTATCAAAAATGTTTAAGGAGATGATTAAGGTGTTAGAATATGGTTTTGTTAGAGTAGGGGCAATTGTTAATAAGTTAGTACTTGCAAGTCCTGTGGATAATGCTAAAGAGATAGTTAAAATGATTAAGAAAGCAGATAAAGAAGGTGTATCAATTGTTACTACTGCTGAACTTACTCTTACTGGTTATACTTGTGGGGATTTGTTTTTACAAGATGAATTGCTTGATGAAGCAGAGAAAGCTTTAAGTATTATTATAGAATCTACTAAAGATTTAGATATTATTTCTATTATAGGGGTGCCGTTAAGATGTAATAATCAACTTTTAAATACTGCTGTTGTTATAGAAAAAGGTAATATTATTGGTATTGTTCCTAAGAGTTATATACCTAATTATAGTGAATTTTATGAGAAGAGATGGTTTACTTCTAGTTTTGATTTAAGAGTAAGTGAAGTAAAACTATTAGGTCAAGTGGTTCCTATTTCTACTAAGTTATTATTTAGAGATAACAAATATAGAGAAGTTACCTTTGCAATTGAAATATGTGAAGATTTGTGGGCTGTTAATCCTCCTAGTAATAATCATTCTTTAAATGGGGCATCTATTATCTTTAATCTATCTAGTAGTAATGAGAAAGTAGGTAAAGATAGTTATAGAAGAAATTTAGTTTCTATGCAATCTGCTAAAACAATATCAGGTTATGTATATGCAAGTAGTGGTATTATGGAATCAACTTCTGATTTAGTATTTGGAGGGGCTTCTTTAATCTATGAGAATGGTAAGTTACTTAAATCTAATAAACGGTTTGAGTTAGAGAGTAATTTAATATATACAGATATAGATGTTAAAAGATTAATTAATGAAAGATGTCGTAATAGTAGTTTTACTAGTAGTGTTTATAATGGAGACTATAAAGTAATAGAAGTTAATGTTTGTGATAAAATAAAGAGTCTTGATAGGACCTATAAGATGTATCCTTTTATACCTGTTAATGATAAAGAAAAGAGATTTGAAGAGATATTAGAGATTCAAAGTAGTGCTCTTGCAAGACGTTTAATTCATTTAAATAACACTAAGTGTGTAATTGGTATGTCTGGGGGACTTGATTCTACTCTTGCTTTCCTAGTTATAGTTCGTGCTTTTCGTAAATTAGACCGTGATAATAAAGATATTATAGGTGTTACTATGCCAGGATTTGGTACTACTGATAGGACTTATTTAAATGCTATTAATTTAGTTAAAGAATATGGTGCGACTTTAAGGGAAGTTAGTATTAAAGAAGCAAGTATACTTCATATGAGAGATATTGGACTAGATGAATCTGATAGAAGTGTTACTTATGAGAATATCCAGGCAAGAGAGAGAACCCAAATACTTATGGATATCGCTAATATGGTAGGTGGTATTGTTATTGGAACAGGAGACTTATCAGAACTTGCCTTAGGTTGGTGTACTTATAATGGTGATCATATGAGTATGTATTCAGTTAATTCATCTATTCCTAAGACTTTAGTAAGATATTTAGTAGAATATGTTAAAGATAACAGTACAGATAAAAGAAAGAAGATTTTAACAGATATCTTAGATACTCCTATATCTCCAGAGTTATTACCACCTGATGAAGCAGGTAATATCTTACAGAAGACAGAGTCTAGTATAGGTCCTTATGTCTTACACGATTTCTTTTTATATCATTTGTTAAGATATGGAGCATCTTTTAAGAAGATATATTTACTTGCTAAATTAACTTTTAAAGATAGTTTTACAAGTGATGAGATAAAGAAATGGCTAAAAGTATTTGTTAGGCGTTTCTATACACAACAATTTAAAAGAAATGCTGTTCCTGATGGAGTTAAAGTAGGTACTATTAGTCTATCTCCTAGAGGGGATTTGAGAATGCCTAGTGAGGCAAGTTTTAAGAACATTTTAGAAGAGTTAGATAAAATTTCTTAAATTTGTTGTAATTTTGAAAATTGACTTCAAAAGAGGGGTCAATTTTTAATTTTCTCTAGAGGAATTTTCAAAATTCATGGTAGTTTATCCTTCCGATTACTAATTTTCGTAAATTGCAATGTATTTTAACTTATGTTAGAGTGTAGGCATCTACGTAGAAAAATTAAAATTATTGGAGGTATTTATGAAAGAAGAAGAAAAGAAAGAGAAAAAATTCATTAGTCTTTTAAGTGACACTACATTTAAACATTTCTTTAAAATAGAAGATTATAAAGAGTTTTTTAATACTATTATTAGACCATATACAAATATGGATATTAGTGAATTTAGATTATATGATCCTGAGTTTAATAGCGGTAATAAAAAACGTGATTACCGTCTTGATATAGTACTTGAAAGTGATAAAGTTGATTTAATTATATTAATAGAGATGAATCAGTTTCCTAGTGAAGAAATAAAATATAGAAATAGATTATACTTATATGCGGCACTTGCCAAAAGTCTAAATAGTGGAGAAAATGTAAAGAAGAAAAAGATTATTCAAATAAATCTTGACAAAGAAAAGAATCCATATATTAGTAAAGGCTCTTATTCTGTTATGGATATAAATACTCATAAAGAGATAAAAGATTTTAAAATACATGAAGTGTATCTTGAAAATTACGGGAGGAATAAGATATAATGGAGACAATAAAGAAGAAGCATATCTATCTTTATTTACTGCCGAATCTTACGAAGAGTTAAGAGAAATAGCAGGAGATGATAAGGAGGCATTAAAGATTGTGGATGAATTAGAAAGACTAGGTCTTGATGATAAGTTTGGATTAGCATATGATAATGAAATAATGCAGAAAAAAATGATTAATACCGCTCGTAGTTGGGGATATGATGATGGTAAAGCAGATGGGAAAGCTGAGGGAATAGAAGAAGGGGCTAAAGCAAAAGAAATAGAAATTGCTAAGAATCTTCTTCAAAAAAGAGTATCTCTTGAAATAGTATCAGAAAGTACTGGTTTAAGTATAGAAGAACTAGAGAAATTATAAAAATCTCTAGTTTTTCTTTAAAAAACTGTTGACAAGCTTTCTTCTTATTAATATAATGTTAATAACAGAAATAAATCTGTAATTATTTTTAAGCTTTCTTATTAATAAAATATTAATAAGAAAAGAAGGAGGTACTTATGAATAATTTAAAATTAATAGTGTTAGATAATATTAAAGAGTTAGGAGAAAAAGTTAATAGTGATTTAAAATTGATTAGAGGAGAAAAAACTAATTATATGATAACGGCTAAAAATACCAGATTCTCTAATGGTGAAGGTAAAGTAAAGATAGAAGATACGGTTAGAGATAAAGATATTTATATTATCTCTGATGTTGGTAATTATGATATTACTTATAACATGCATGGGTTTACTCATCATATGGGTCCAGATGAACATTTTGGGGATATTAAAAGAACTATTCTTGCTTTATCTGGTTATCAAGAAAAAATAACCTTAATAATGCCTTTATTATATCAAGCAAGACAACATAAAAGAAAAGGAAGAGAATCACTTGACTGTGCCCTTGCTCTACAAGAATTAGAACGACTAGGTGTTAATCATATTATTACTTTTGATGCCCATGACCCTAATGTTTCTAATGCTATTCCTAATCTTCCATTTGAAAACTTTTATCCTACTAATACTATTTTAGAAGATTTGTTACAGAATGAAGATTTAGAAGATATTTTAGTAATAAGTCCTGATATGGGAGCGATGGAGAGAGCTAGATACTATGCAGAACTTCTAGATAGTGACGTAGGAGTTTTCTATAAAAGACGTGATTTATCTCGTGTAGTTAATGGTAAGAACCCTATAATTGAGCATACTTATATGGGGAGTGATGTTAGAGACAAAGATATTTTAGTAGTTGATGATATGATTGCATCAGGATCATCTATGTTAGAAGTAGGAAAAATGTTAAAAGAAAAAGGAGCTAGAAAAGTATATTTTATTGCAACATTCTCTTTATTTACAGAAGGGATAGACGCATTTGATAAAGCATATTTAGATAATACATTTGATAAACTATACACTACTAATCTTTCTTATATACCAAAAGAATTTAAAGATAAGCCTTGGTTTCATACAGTAGACTGTTCTAAAAATATTGCCGAAATAATTAATGCTTTACATAATAAAGAGTCTCTAACACCTCTATTAAATGGTAAAGAGAAAATATTAAAGTTAAGAGGTGAGAAAACTTTATGAAAATAGGTATTTTTGGAGGTAGTTTTAATCCTCCTCATAAAATGCATAAGAAAATTGCTATAGAACTTATTAAAAAACATTATGTAGATAAAGTTATCTTTGTACCAACTGGTAGTAAATATAAGTATAAGAATAATCTTTTGAGTGATAAAGTAAGACTAGAGATGTTAGAGTTAATGTGTGATAGTAATAATTTAGAAGTTAGTGATTATGAATTAAAAGAACATGTTGTTTATACTTATGAGACTCTTAATTACTTTAGAAATAAATATAAAGATGATGAGATTTACTTTATTTGTGGTACTGATAATTTAAGTTATATAGATAAGTGGAAGAAGGGAGAAGATATTCTATCTAATCATAAATTGCTAGTTATTAAAAGAAATGCTGATGATATTAACACTTTATTAGAAAAATATAAAGACTATAAAGATAATATTATTGTTACAGATATAAAAGAAAATGAAATATCTTCTACTAAAATTAGAGAAATGATATATAATAATAAAAGAGTTAATGATTATTTAGATGAAAAAGTTTCAGATTATATAATAAGAAATAGTTTGTATATACGATATAAAAGAAAGTAAGTTGATGTAATATGATAAGAAAAATATATATTAATCGTAATTGGTTTTATTATCAAATCCATTTTGAAACTCTACCTAATATTTTAAAAGATAATGCTATTTTATCAAAACGTCTACAGGGTTATGATAAAATAACTTCAAATGTTTGGAATGGATTAGATTATATTTCTTTGTCAAAAAAGGATACTAATTACATATGGAAAAGTTCTTATAGAAGATTTATTTCTCCTTCTTATGCTTTTATATTTAATGGAATTGAGGCGATAGAAACAGAATATGTGGAAGATGATTATGAGTATTATCGGCTTATATCTAATCTGTCTTCTAATAAACGTTATTCAATATATGAAGATGAATATCAAATAAAAAATAAAATTTCTCTTGATAAAGTTATTGGCATAAAGATACCTAATGCTGATATAAATCATTATCCTAGAGAATTTCATGATAGAAAAGATTGTGCTATAGATGAATTTTTAAAGATAATAGATGGTAAAATGCAAGTACCATTTATTGATATAGATAACGAATTACAAATAGATAAGAAAGATATAAAAAAATATTTATTAGAAAGATGAGGATGATAAAATGAACTTTAAAGAAATTATACATATTTTACAATTAGGACAAAAAACAATTTCAACAATGGAGTCTTGTACTGGTGGTGGTGTAGTTAATGCTATTACTAATTGTGAGGGTGCTAGTGAAGTATTAAAATTTAGTGCTGTAACTTATTCTAATGAATATAAAGTAAAGATGGGTGTACCTAAAGAAGTTATTGATAAGTATACTGTTTATAGTATGGAAACAGCAATAGAGATGAGTAAAGCGATTAGTAGTTTTGCAAATAGTAATTATGGTATAGGTATAACAGGTAAACTTAATAAAAGTGACCCTAATAATCCATGTGGTGATGATAATACCGTTTATATTTGTATATATGATAGGGATAATGATAAATTCTATAAAGAAAAGATGACTGTTAATAAAGAAAGTAGAGCTTTAAATAAAGAACATATTATAGATAAGATTATAACAATGTTACTAGATATAATTAAGTAGTTTGTGTTATAATCAATTTATAAAAAAGAGGTGAAGTTTTATGAAAAAAGTTTACAAGAGTGAAGAAGAATTTTTAAAAGATTACAATGCTAAAGACTTTGATCAGTTATCAATGACTGCTGATATTCTTTTAATTAGTGTATCTAGTGAAGAAGTAAATAACTATCGTAAAAATAGTAAGAAGATGATGAGTATTCTTTTAGTAAAGAGAGATGATTATCCTTTTAAAGATAAGTGGTGTCTACCTGGAGGCTTTTTAAATCCTAATACGGAAACTTTAGAAGAATGTGCTAAAAGGGTTTTAAAAAGAGAAACCAATCTTTCTAATATATATTTAGAACAGTTATATACTTATGATGCAATTGATAGAGATCCAAGAACAAGAGTAGTATCAACATCATTTATCGCTTTAGTTGATAAGAATAGATTAACAGAAATGATTAATCCTAATGCTTGTTGGTTTGATATTCTTCTAATAGAAGAAAAAGATAATATAGTAGATATTTCTTTAACTAATGGAGTAGAGACTATTAATCTATCAATTAAAAAGACTTTAAGAGAAAAGACTACTGATAGATATAGTTTCAAAGCGAGAAAAAAAGCTTTAGCGTTTGATCATGATTTAGTAGTATTAGCAGGTCTAGAGCGTTTAAAAAATAAATTAAATTATACTGATATAGTCTTTAATATGATGCCTGAATATTTTACTTTAGGAGAGTTACAACAAGTTTATGAAGTAATACTTAATAAGAAGTTATTAGATCCTGCTTTTAGAAGAATTATTAAAGATAAAGTAGTTAAAACTGATAAAATGAGAACTGGAGAAGGACATAGACCATCAGTATTATTTAAATATAGGAAGAAAAATGATTAAGATAAATAGAATAAGATTTTTTGTTAATGATAATTTAAAATCAAAGAAAATCGCTGATATTGTTAAATCTAAATTAAAAGAAAACGACTTTAAAATAGTTACTAAAAATTATAATCTTGCTATTGCTATAGGTGGAGATGGTGCCTTTTTAAGAATGGTTAAAGAGAGTAACTTCGATAGTAAATGTTATTACATTGGAATAAATACAGGTACACTTGGTTTTGCTCAAGAGATTAGTTTTGATGAAATAGATACCTTTATTAAGAAATTAACTCTAGGAGAGTTAAAGTGTGATAAAATTGGGATAGGAGAAATAGAAGTAGAAACTAAAGACAGTACTTTTAAACACTTTACTTTAAATGAGATAGTTTTAAGAGAACAAGAACTTAATACAGCTAAATTTAAAGTCCTAATAAATGATGAATTATTAGAAAACTATGTAGGAGATGGACTATTAATATCAACTTCATTTGGTTCAACTGCTTATAACCTTAATTTTGGTGGTTCTATCGTTTATAATACTTTTCATACTCTACAACTTACACCTATCGCACCACTAAACTCAAAAAGTTATAGAAGCCTTTTAAATTCTTTAATAGTTCCTTCTGATAAGATAATATCTATAAGACCAGAAGTAGTTAGTAAAAATGTCCTTATTAGTATAGATGGAGATAATTATAGATATAATGATGTAATAAGAGTAGATACTTATATACGGGATAAGGAAATTAAAGTACTTAGAATGAATGACTATGATATGATTAAGAAGATTAATGAAAAGTTTTTAAAATAAGTATAAAAAAACAATAAATACATAATATTTATTAGACAATAATTGACAAGAAAAAAACAATAGTGTAAAATTATATATGCAATTAATAATTGCATATTATGGGTCTATAGCCAAGTGGTAAGGCATGGGACTGCAACTCCCTGATCGTTGGTTCAAATCCGACTAGGCCCTCCAAATTGCAGATAAGAGCTTAAAGCTCTTTTTATTTTTTTTATCTATAAGGAAATTGCGTTTATTTTTGAATAAAAACCGAATTTTTGTATTAGCGAACGTATATTTTATATAGTACACTTAAGTTACAAGAAAGAGGGTTCGTCATATGAAAATATATAGAGCATATAAATTTAGGCTATATCCAACCGAAGAACAAAAGATATTAATACATAAGACCTTTGGATGTAGTCGTTTTGTTTATAATTATTATCTAAATTATCAAAAAGAAAATGGAGTACAGAAATCATTTGATTTATGTAAAGATTTAAAGGAATTAAAAAATAAGCATGAATATCTTAAAAAAGTAGAAAGCAGTGCCTTAAGATGTTCTATATTTGATTTAGAAGATGGTTTTAATAACTTCTTTGCTAAGAGAAGTGGATACCCTAAGTTTAAGAGTAAATTTAGTAGACAGTCTTATAGAACTAGTTGTATAAGAAATACTCACAAAGGAAAAGAATATAGTAATATAGAATTAGATTTATTAACTAGAAATATAAAATTACCTAAACTAGGTAAAGTTAAAATTAGAGGGTATAGAAGTAAAGAAATAATAGAAGGTAAGATAGTTAATGCTACTATTTCAAGAGAAACAACAAATAAGTATTATGTAAGTGTATTAGTAGAAGAAGATATTTTAATAGAGAAAGTAACACCTACCACTATAGTAGGAATAGCCTTAGGCATAAAAGATTTAGTAGTAACAAGTAATGGTATTAAATATGGTAATGAGAAAGTATTAGTTAAATACGAAAAGAGATTAAAAAGATTACAAAGGAAATTATCAAGACAAGTTAAAGGTAGTAAGAATTATTTGTTAAAGACAAAGATGAAGATAGCAAAAATACATGCAAAGATAAAGAATTATAGAAAACATTATTTAAATAATATAGCAAATGAAATAGTAGATGAGCATGATATTATAGTAACAGAGAGTTTATTAGTAAAAGATATGTTTAAAGAAAAGAAAAAGCATTTAATAAAATTCTATCAGATGCAAGTTTAAGTAAATTATGTTCTCTATAGAATGGAAAAGTAGGATAAAAGGAAAGTTTTATTATAAGATAAGTACTTATTATCCAAGTAGTCAAATATGTAGCCATTGTGGTTATAAAAATGAAAAGTTAAAAGATTTAAGTATAAGAGAATATGATTGTCCAGAATGTGGAACTCATAATGATAGAGATATAAATATAAATGCTAGTTTAAACATATTATTTGGTGCGACTGGGTAGGTCGTATAATTTAGCAGGTGGAAATCCTGCCTAGTAAGGTAAACCCACACCACTAGTAACGAGTCTTGGAGCGAAACTGGTAACAGTTAGTTTAAGCGTAGACAGTTAGGTACTAGGGTTAGTATTGAGCCTCGAAATATGTAAAATCAGAGTGCAGATGTAGTCGAATATGCAGAATGCAATATTTAATATCGCGATATCGGGGATGTTGTATTAAAACTCTGCGGGGTCTAAGACCTAATCATGGTACACAATGATTATACGATGACCAGTGAGAACCTATTTCTTCCTTTAAGTCCAAATGGCAATGAGTCTATGGTAAAGCAAGAGAGCGAAAGGTATGATATATACAAGTCCAAAAGATAAGGTATATCAGAAGAGAAATAGGTAGTCAGATGAACTCATAGTACTGATGATACCATATCAATAAATATGGAGGAAGGAAGGGGTTCAAGTAATATAGGTCTTGTTAAAAGAAACATTATCGCTATACAAGGAGGGATTAAATAATGACAACCAAAATAGCAAGAATAAATCAGATAGCAAAAGAAAGACCTAAAGAGGTATTTACTTCTATTTATCATTTAATAAACAAAGAACTACTAAGAGAATGCTTTGATGAATTAGATGGCAATAAAGCAACTGGGCTTGATAAAGTTACTAAAGATGAATATTTTCACAATTTAGATGAAAATCTAGATAATTTAGTAGAAAAGCTAAAGAATAAAGCTTATAGACCGAGTCCAGCAAGAAGAGTAAATATACCTAAGGTAAATGGGAAACTAAGAAGTCTTGCAATTGCCAACTTTGAAGACAAGATAGTACAACTAGCAGTAAAGAAACTTGTGGAAGCAATATACGAACCTAAGTTTACTAATAATATGTTTGGTTTTAGACCAAATAGAGGTTGCCATGATGCTCTTAAATATCTAAACTATTGTATAGAAAAGCAACCTACAAACTATATACTAGATGCAGATATTGAGGGGTTCTTTGATAACATTGACCATGATAAATTAATGTTAGGTTTAGAAATGCATATTAAAGATAGAAATCTATTAAGATTAATTAAAAGGTTTCTGAAAGCAGGTATCATGGAAAACGGAACATATATAAAAGGAGAACTAGGTACACCACAAGGTTCAATATTAAGTCCAGTATTAGCCAATATCTATATGTATTATGTACTTATGCTATGGTTTGAAAAAGAAATAAAACCTAAGTATAAAGGTTTTATTGAAATAATCAACTATGCAGATGACATGGTTGTATGTTTTCAAAATAAATCAACTGCCGAAGAAGTGTATAAACAAATGGAAGATAGGCTTAAAGAGTGTGGCTTAAAATTTGCAAAAGATAAGACTAGACTTATTGAATTTGGAAGATTTGCAAGTGAAAATAGGAAAAGAAAAGGTTTAGGTAAACCTGAAACATTTGACTTTCTAGGTTTTACTCACTACTGTAGTAAAAGCAGAGATAAGAAACACTTTAGAGTAAAACGTAAAACATCTAAGAAGAAGTATGCTAAGAAACTACAGGAGTACAATACTTGGGCTAAGAATAATAGAGGTAAAACATTAAAAGAAATAATGGAAACTACAAAAAGAAAACTACTAGGACATTATAATTACTTTGGTATAACCGATAATAGCCGGGCACTAGTGAAGTACACTTATGAGGTCATTAGGATTTTATTTAAATGGCTAAACAGAAGGAGTCAAAGGGAAAGTTATACATGGGAAGAATTCCGTCAGATGGTGAACACTTTCCAATTTCCTAAGCCTAAAATTAAGGTAAATATATACGCTATGTGATGAATTATATTACTAAAAGCCGTATGCGGAAAAGCCGCACGTACGGATTTGTGAGGGCTATATAGAGTAATCTATATTTCTACTCGATAAGGATTAAAGTTACATTACCAAATTTAAATAATGTTTGATATAATGAAAATGAACAAAGATAAATAGATTATTGAGTACGGTAGTGCTTTAAGGAATTTAAGCCTATGGAGAATAAGGGATACCTTATCTATGAAGTAGGAATCCTTGGAGGTAACGACAAGGGCGAAATAAAATTTATTTTATTTTTTATGTTCATCTTTTGTATAATGATAATAGGAGGGATAATATGATACCCTATGGATATGATAAACCATTAGAAGCATTTGGAAAGCCATTTGTTTCAGATGTTAAACCAGGTAAAAAGTTTATAAAAAGAGTAGAGAAGGATTTACCACTA
>CALVUY010000017.1 GCA_944363705.1 uncultured Bacilli bacterium
ATCACCACTTTTATATTCTTGAATCAATGATATCATATTTTGACTATTTTGTTCAATAACCTTGCCGAACAGGTCTATTATATTTTATTGGCTACCTAGTCCTTGCTTACTATAATTATACATATTTTGGTGTTATTAAACTTATCTCTATTATAATAATTTTAATAACTATAATTTTGGGAATTATAAGTATATATAAAACAAAGAAAGAGGCAAAATTCAAGCTTTTTACATCATATATATTTATTGAAATAGTTACTATTATATTATTTTTTCTAGTTTTAGGTTATTTTATAGGAGATAGAGAAAGTGCAGTTACTTTATATAATAAAAAGATGGTGGAATCAAGGAGTAGATTTCTAGCAAGTGATACAGTTTCTTATTATGACTATATTAATCCTTTTGTTAGAGGTAATACTTTAAGAAAGAAAATGCGCTATGATAAAGAGATTAGTAAAGAAAATTATTCAATGACAGAGTTTTTTGATGATGAGGGAGATTTAATTAACTATACATATAGTCAAAATATTGAAGAAGAAATAGAAGAAATCGATGTTAAAAATGGTAATTATGGTTCTACGACAATAGAGAGTTTTTTATCAAGTATTTTATATGAAAGTAGATTTAATAAAACTGATATTATTAGAGTAAGAGTTATTGATTCTGCTTTAGCAGGAAAAGATATAATTATTGTAGAAAAATCTATTGATAATGGCTTAAGTTTTAAAAACATTTTAGAAAATGAAGATAAATATTTAATTGTAAATAGAGATACCAATATTACTTTTGTTAATGAAGATATAGGTTTTATCTTTGACTTAGGACTATTAGGTCGTGATGATAGATATAAAAAGTTTTTAGTTACTACTGATGGAGGGAAGACATTTAGTGATGTTTCTATTACTATAAATGGTTATGGAGATTTAGACTACTATTATATTAATAATACACCTCGTCTTAAAAAAGATAAGTTATTTTTAGATGTATCAGTTCCAGTAGGGAATGATTTAAAAGATATAGAGTTAGTTAGTAATGATAAGGGACTTACTTTTAGTAATTAAAGGAAGGAGAGATATTAATGGGTAAAGCTTATGTTGGTAAAATTGGAAATTATTAAATAATAAAACAGATATATAATTTTTCTAACTTAAGAAAGCTTTAAAACTTATAGAAAAGAGGAAGACTTATGAATTTAGAAGAAATTGATGTTAATCTTTTTAAAATATTCTATTATGTTTGTCAATATGGTACATTTTCAAAAACGGCAGAAGCTTTAGGGGTTACACAACCAAGTGTTAGTTATAGTATAAAAACACTAGAGACTCAACTTGGAATAAAATTATTTGAAAGATCTAGTTACTCATTAACTTTAACTTCTGAAGGAGAAATGCTATTACCTTATGTAGAACAGTCTTTGAATAGTTTAAAAACAGGTATGATAAATATAAATGATTTGGTAAATTTAAATAGTGGACAAATATCAATAGGTGTTCCATCTCATATTGGAGTTTTTTTACTAACAGATATTATAAGTGATTTTACAAAGGAATATCCAAATATAAAGATTAAAGTTATTAGTAAGCCTACAAAAGAGTTATTTAGACTTCTTAACAATAATGAATTAGAAGTGTTAATAGATAGTTCTCCTTTAGATAATAGTTTTAATAATGTAGAAATTTATAAAATTGCTACAGAAAATTGTATTCTTGCTTGTAATAGAAAAATGACAGAACTTAGAGATAAGAAAATTTCTCTTAAAAAAGTTCTTAACTACCCATTAATTGTACCTTTGCGTACCTCAAGTAGTACAAAAGAGTTAATGCGAATTTTTGAGAAGAATAAAATTCCTTTTAATCCTAGTTATGAGATATCGACCAGTGATATGATTGCCGAGATGATAGAGAAAAATTTAGGTGTAGGGTATCTCTTTGAAAAGACAATAGCTTTATATGATAATATCTGTAAAATAGATTTAAATATTACTTTACCTACTTTTGATATTTATATAATTTATAAGGATAAAATTCCGTCAGTTACTGCTAAAAAATTTATTTCTTTTGTTAAAAACAGGTCTTAAAATTATATAAAAAAATTTTATATAAGATATAAAAACTATATAATTGATTTATTGTAATTGCTATCATATACTTTAAATGAGGTGATTAAGATGAAAAAATATAATATTGGTTGGGGGTTAACTAATGCTTGCAATATGAACTGTAAGTTTTGCTACAGTAAAGAAACACGAGATAGTTCTAAAAATTTAGGGGTGGACGATTGGATTAAATTTATTGATGAAAATCATCAATTGATTGAATCAATAAACTATGGTACTGGTGAGAATGCTATATGTAATGATTTCTTTACATTCTTAGACCATGTTAGAAGTAACTACCCAGATATCAAACAATCACTTACAACTAATGGATATTTGTATGAATCGATATCTAAAGATGATGAGAAAATGGATATTTATAAAAGAGCCATTGATGAAGTTGATGTATCATTAGACTTTGCTAATAAAGAGAAACATAATAGTTTTAGGGGGCAACCTTCCGCTTATACTTGGGCTATTAACATGTTGAAACAACTAAAAAAAGATCTTAAACTTTCTACAATAGTTTTTGTGGGATTTGAAGAGACAATGCAAAAAGAAAATATCGATGGATTATTTAAAATTGCCAAAGAAAATAATGCTATTTTAAGACTAAATATTTATAGACCAGTTAGTGAAAATATGGAAATAAATAGAAAATTTACACTCAGTTATAATACATTAATGGATACTTTAAACTATATTGGAACTAATTATAAAATAATAGGCTTAAGTGATATTCTTTTAGGAAACTTATTAACTAATCAAGAAAATATTGTTGAAAATACAGGAGTTGATAGTATTAGAATTTTACCTGATGGTAATATTTGTCCTTCAACTTATCTTATAAAAGATGAGTATAAAAATAAATATAATATTTTGCAACCAAATGTTTTAGAGAATATTAAATTTGAAACATTTGAGAATGCTCCAATTCCTTCTGCTTGTAATAATTGTTCTTTAAAAGATAGATGTAGAGGAGGAGTTTACGATAGAAGAATTTTATGGCATGGAACTTTAGAAGAAAGAGATCCATATTGTCCTTTAGAAAATAATGATACAATAGAAAAAACAAAATATAAAGTATTAAAGAAAGATCGTATATCTGTTCATGATGGATATTTACCAACGATGTTCTTTAAAAATTAAGGGAGGATTATATTATGAATTTTAAACCAGAAATAGCAATTATAATGCGTAGTGATGAAGTTATTAAAGAATTTAACTTAAAAAGAGTAACTATTAATACATCTTTTGGACCTGTTCATAGATGCTTTGTTGGAAAGATTTATGATGTACCAGTTTTAGTGATTTATGGAAGATTTAATAGTGAAAAAGTACCATCTAGCGAGATAAACTTTGAACAAACTATAGAGGCAGTTAAAAATAGTGGCTGTAAAAAACTAATAGGAACTTTTGTTGTAGGAGGTATTAATCCTAAAATGCCTCAAGGTAGTGTTTATGTATTAGGTGATTTAGTAGGTATGGGAAATTATAATATCCATTGGAATCAAAATGAACCTTTTCATAATGCTGAAATGTATGAACCATTTTGTCCAATCCTAACTAAAAAACTATGTGAAGCAAGTGAAAAGATGCCATTTCCTGTTAAACAAGATGCTACTTATGTATCATTCTACGGTTATCCTAGAATAGAAACAAAAAAAGAGCTTGAATTTTATAATAGACAGGGCTGGGATATTGTAGGACAAACTTGTGACGGAGAAGCAACATGTGCTAGGTTAAATCAGATTTGTTATGCTGCAGTTGCAGTACAGATTGATGATCCTAATAGCAGAAAAGATTATGTTGATAATCTAAAAGTAAATAAAAAGAAAAATCAATATGTAGAGACAATAAAATCTTGTAGAGAAAGAACTACTAAAATAGTTTTACAATTTTTAAAAGATTATAAAGAAGAAAGTTGTCCAGTATGTTCTAAAATGTCAAGAAAAAATAATAATTTTAGAGAATTTCCAGATTATTTTTATGAGTAATAGGAGAAAATATGAAAAAAATAACATTATCAATAAGTAAATATTCTAAATTAGTTGTTCTTACTGATTTAGAAAGTATAATTTATAAATTTAAAAATAATCCTTCAGCTATTACTAAAACTATTCCTATAAGAGAAATATCTATAGAGGATTATTGTGATAGTAATAACTATAAAAATAATGCTATTTTTTTACTTAAAGATTCTAAAAAACAGATGTTTTTTGATAAAGAAAACAATTATGCTTATATGACTACTGAAGAAAGTGACATGCGTTTTCCAGATTTAGTTTATGTATTATTAGCAATGTTTACAAATGATCTTGTTAGGAAGAGTAAATACTTATTACATAGCTCTTCTTTAGAGTATGATGAAGATAAGTCCATACTTTTAATAGGTGATGGAGGAGCAGGGAAAACATCTCTAGCATACAAATTAATAAAAGATTATGGCTATAAACTTATTTCTAATGATCATACATTGTTAACAGTTAAAGATGGACTTTTTACATCTTTACTTGGAACTAAAGATGTAGAGATGAGATATGGAGTAATAAAAAATAGTTTTAAAGAAATAGAAGATAGTTTACCTAGTTATGATGAGAAAGATTTATGGAAGAAAAAAATTATTGTAAATGATTTTCTAACAGAAGAAAATTTTGCTACTGATAAAGAAAGACATGTAACTGATGTTTTTCAAATTAATCTATTGGGATCAAACGTTGGAGACAATTTTGTTAGTACTAAAAATTATGTAGATCAAATGCTATATTTATATGAACAACTATCAAAACAAATTAAAGGAACTTACAATTTAATAACTGGTTTTGGTTATCCAATGCCTAGTTTTGAGACAGAAGAAAACTTACTAGCTTTATATAATGATATAAAAATAGCTTTAGAAAATACTGAAGTGCATATGGCAAAAGGGTCCCTAGATGAACTTCCTAAAAGGTTGGTGAAGACACTTGAAAAATAAGATAATTTTAACTACTTTAGCACCGAAAACGCATAGAACATCAGAAGAAAATTTAGGTATACTATATTTAAAATCGTCATTAGATGATAAAGGGTATAATGTAACTGTTATAGATGGTTGGTTAAATGAATTAACAGTAGATGAAGTTTATGAAAGAATAATAAAAGAAGAAGATATTTTATATGTTGGTATATCTTCATACATGTCAAATACCGAACCCACTATTAAATTAATTAATATGCTAAAATTACATGATAAAGATATAAAAATAATTTGTGGTGGGTTTGGCCCTACCTTTTATCCAAATGATTATTTAAATGCTAATGCAGATATAGTTGCTCGTGGAGAAGGAGAAGAGACATTAGTAGAACTTGCAGATGCTTTAAGTAAAAACGAATCCATCGAAAATATAGAGAATATTAGTTATAAAAAAGAAGGTAATATTCATCATAACCCTTCAAAAAAATTATTAGATAATTTAGATGAATTACCTTTTCCAAGTAGAGAAATGATACCTGTTCTTAAGAAAAAGAAATCTACTGTTAATATGGTTACTTCAAGAGGGTGTAGTGGTAACTGTGAGTTTTGTTCTGTAATTTCTTTTTTTAGATTAAGTAAAGGAAAAGTATGGCGTACTAGAAGTATTAAAAATATAGTAGATGAAATAGAAGAGTTATATGATAAAGGTATTACTTACATCAAGATGGTTGATGATAGTTTTATTGATGGAACTCGTGATGAAAAATGGGCTAATGACTTTGCTAATGAGATTGAAAAAAGAGATATAAAAGTTAAACTAAGGGGACAAATTAGAGCTGATAAAGTAACAGATAATATTTTATATGATTTAAAGAGAGCTGGTTTTTTCTCTTTTGCCTGTGGTATTGAAAATGGTAGTCCTACAGCTTTAAAAAGAATGAATAAAGCAGCAACTTTAGAAGATAATGAAAGAGCTTTAGAATTATTTAAGAAATATAATTATTTAGTACAGATGGGTTTTATTCTTTTTGATAGAGATACAACTATTAAAGAATTAGAAGATAATTATTTCTTCTTAAATAAATATGATTTTACAGTTACTAAAGGAATATTTAGTGAAATGTATAGTGCTGAAGGTACAAAATTAAATAGTAGATTACGTAGTGATGGAACTTTATTAGAAAGTAATTTTGTAGACAATAATAATAAATATACTATTAACAACGAAGACGTTAGAAAAATATATTCTGCTCTTAAGAGGTGGCATAAAGCTCATAGTGAAATATATGATATGACAGTTGACCCTTTAAATGCTCCTAAAGCCATTAGTGATAGGGAAATGGAATATTTTTATCAAGAAGTGATGAAATTAAAGAAACAAGATTTATTGTTTTTTAGAGAAGTTTTAGATATTGTTAAAACTGATAAAACAATGCTTGATAGTTATGTAGAAGAAAAGCTTAGGAATGATGAGAATTTCTATAATAATATTAATCAGAAAGTTTTAAAATTATATAAAACTAGTGGGTTAGAATATCATGCAAGTAAAAATCCATTTATTTAAAACCTCAAGTATGTTATACTTAATATATTAATAGAAAGGGATGATTATGATGGAAAAAATTGATTCTAAAAATTTTATAGGTAAGGAAGTTAATATTGTTATAGATAGAGCTTTAGGTACTAAACATCCTAAACATGGCTTTGTTTATACTGTTAATTATGGTTATGTACCTAATGTAATTAGTGGAGATGGAGAAGAGTTAGATGCTTATTTATTAGGAGTATTTGATCCAGTAGAAAATTATAAAGGTAAATGCATTGCAGTTATTCATAGAACTAACGATGATGATGATAAAATAATTGTAGTGCCAGAGGGTGTTAATTATACTGATGATCAAATAAAAGCTTTAACTGAGTTTCAAGAAAGATTTTTTGAATCTGTAATTATAAGATAATTAGGTTTAAGGGGGATGTATTATGATTTATGATGAAGCTTTTGAAAAAAGAAAATTAGACGAAATATTAGAACAATATAAAGAAGTATTAGAAGATTTAAAGCTAGTAATAAGATCACTTCCAAGTAAATATCAACATAATCCTGAGGTTTTAGATGCCTTACTTAGACAGTATGAAAATAAAGAAAGAGTACTAACTGAAGGATTAAAGAAACCATACTTTGCTAGAATAGACTTTAAAGATGATGAGGCAAAAGAAGAAAACATGTGTTATATTGGTAAAGTTGGTGTTACTGATTTTGATCAAAATACTGTAACAGTCGATTGGCGTGCTCCTATTGCATCTTTATATTATGATAGTAATTTAGGTAAGACTTCATATAAAGCACCAGAAGGTATTATAAATGGTACTCTTAGTCTAAAAAGACAATATGATATTGAAAGTGGTAAGTTAATATCTTTTAATGATGTAGATACTGTCGCTAATGATGAGATTTTAAGACCATATTTAAGTGTTAATGCAGATAATAGATTAAAAAATATAGTTAGTTCTATTCAAAGTGAACAAAATGAAGTTATTAGAAAAGATTTAACTGATAATATAATAGTTCAAGGTGTAGCAGGTTCTGGTAAAACAACAGTAGCCTTACATAGAATCGCTTATCTTGCCTATAACTATCGTAATAAAATTAAATCTAATCAGTATATGATAATAGGGCCTAATAAGTTTTTTATTAAATATATATCTTCTGTTCTACCAGATTTAGATGTAACAGATGTACCACAACTTACTTATGAAGAGTTTACTAAAGAGTATTTAGGAGAAGACTTTTCACTTGCTAAAGAAAAAATTAGTAAAACAGGCTTCAATGCTAATAAATTTAAAATGTCACTAGACTATAAAACAGTAATTGATGAATATATTGACTATTTAGAAAAAGAGAAAGTATTACCTCTTAAAGATTTTTGTATAAAAGACTTTAATATCTTACCAAAAGAAGAGATTAGAAAAATTTATGATAATATTGATGATAGATATATAACAGATATAGAATCAAAAATAGAAAGAACTATTTTAATGGCTAGTACTTATTTAAAAAATAATCAAGATAAGGTTCTTACCGCTTTAATGGCAGAGTATAATAAGTTATTAGATAATGCTAAAGATAATAAAACAAAAACTGCTATAAACCAAACTTATGATAAGATTAAAAAAGAATTAGAAAGTTGTGGGCTTTCTTCTAGTTTAAGAAAACATTTTGCTTTTAGAAGTAAGAAAACAACTGTTTTATATAGTGATATGATTGGGTCTATAGAAAAGTATTATGATAATAAAGATGCAAAAGAAATTAAAGAGAATGAACCAAAAGAAAAGAATACCTTTACTTTCGAAGATTTACCTGGTTTAGTATATTTACATTATCGTCTTCATGGTAGTGGTGTTTATAAAGATTATAGACAAACTGTAATAGATGAAGCTCAGGACTATGGGACATTTAATTTCTATGCACTAAAACAAGTACTATCATCTAGTAGTTTTAGTATCTTTGGAGATTTAGCGCAGTCTATTTATGATTATCGTAGTATTGATAATTGGAACGATGTAATAAGTAAAAGCTTTGATAATGATTGTAACTTAGAATACTTATTAAAGAGTTATAGAACAACAATGGAAATTATGAACTCTGCTAATCTTGTTCTTTCTCATATTGGTCTTAAGACTGCTACTCCTGTTATTAGACATGGAGAAGATGTAAGATACCTAAAGATTAAAGAGAATGACTATAATAGAATATTAGAGAGAGTTAACTTATTAAAAGAAAAAGATTATCAGTCTATCGCTTTAATAAGTAGAGATACTGATGAAGCAAAAGAAAT
This sequence comes from uncultured Bacilli bacterium, assembly GCA_944363705.1. GTDB lineage: Bacteria > Bacillota_I > Bacilli_A > RF39 > UBA660 > Onthousia. Next base: position 8,885 of record CALVUY010000017.1, read on the forward strand.
GGCAGATAATTTAGCAAAACTAGGTTTAGATATAAAAAGTATTGGAGAAGATAATGTTGATTATGATAGTGGTATTTGTTCTTTATCTAGTGAATTATCAAAAGGACTAGAATTTGATGCTGTTATTTTAACAGATGCTTCAGAAGATAAATATTCATCAAAAGATAATACTGATATGAAAAATTTATATGTTAGTATGACTAGACCTTTACATGAATTAGAAATATTATATGATGGAGAAATAACTCTTCCTTTAAAGGAAGAAGCAGAGAAAACATTTATAAAAAGATAGAAAGTAGCCTTTAAACTTTCTATCTTTTTAAATATCTAGATAAATTATCTTATTACCATGTTCTTCTATTAATTTAACTAAGTTATTAAATTTTATAAAAATAGTGTAGTCGTTTCTATTAGGATGAACTCCTATAGTTTTATTAATTAGTTCTTTATCAAAGACAAAGATGACTTCAGAGTTTTCGTCATAAATAAATCCTAATGGAGAGACAGAACCTTTACATACATTTAGATATTTCTTTAATCTTTCGGAACTTGCAAAAGAAAGACGAGTACTATTTAGATTATTAGCAAGACTTTTGATATCTATCTTTTTATCTGGATGACAAGTAACTAAATAATGGACTTTGCCATTAGCATTCCTTAAAAAGATATTTTTAGGAATGAGACCTTCTTTATCAAGATTAATATCTTTAATTTCCTCTATAGTATAAACTCTCTTGTGTTTAATTATTCTATAGTCTATATTTTCGTTATCTAATAATTCTAATATATCTTTCATAATACACCTCAATTTACTTAAATATTAACATAAATGAACTAAAAAATAAACTTTTGTTTGACAAATTACGATATTGGTATATAATAATGGCAAGAAAGGGATTGGTGTATATGGGATTAATTGTCAAAAATACTACCTTTGACGATGTAGATGATGAAATCGAAACTGGTAGTGAAGTGATAATTAAAGAAACAAAAGAAAATGGAATAGTAGTAATGAAAATAGGTAATATTTATCAAGTTAAGATTAATGATGAAGTTAAATCTTATACTTATGATGAAATTCTTAAAAAATAGTAAGTAAATAGGGGGAATATTTAAATGAGAAACTTAGATTCTGTTAGTTATGATATTACAAGTAAAAGCGATGCTTATATGCTTGCTAGAAGTAAACATAATACTAGAAAATCAGAAAAAACAATGGATAGATATATATCTTTATTAGAAGATTTTGATTCTAAAGATAATAAATTATCAAGAAGCATAGAAATACCAGCTTTATATCTTTATGCTTTAAAGGCAATATATAGTGAATTTGCTGAAGTTAAAGGTAAGCAAAGACAATTACATAAAGTGTTTAAAATCCCTAAAAAAGAAATTACTGGGGATTTAACAACGCTTATTAATTCTGATGGTAATTTTAAAGCTTATGTAAATGATTTTCAGTATGATATAACAACACCTAAAAAAGCAATAAAGAATATTGAAATTTTTTGGGGCAATCTTTATTTGGAAAAACTTCATGATTTTTCTAAATTAGAATCATTAAAGCTTGTAATAGGCGATGTATATACGACAACAGGAAAGAATATAGAATGGTTATCTAATATAAAAGCTATTACAGGGGATATTTATGCAAGTGATAATGCTATTATAGAACAATTTAAAGACATTCTTTATGTTGGGGGCAGTATATATAACACAAGGAATGGAGATGTAGTAAAGACATATAAAAGATAAGAATAGAGAGGTTGCATTATGGATAAAAAAAATATTTATATAGTTGACAGCTTTACTAATACTGTACCAGGGAGAATTATTAAATGGAGAGCATCTTTAAAATTTTGGAATAGATATGATGGGGATACATACTCACATACATCTTTATCAAGAGATATAAAGCTTGGTAATATGATAAGTCTTGCAAGACGGGAAATAGATAATCCTTTAAACTGTGGTTTTATTAAAGAGGATATTAGAAAAGATGTTTTTGCTCTTAATAAAGAGAAAAGTAAAATAGCAGTTATGGAGTTGCCTGTAACTGTAGACCAATACAATAAAATATCTAATCTTATGGATTATTATTGGGAGCATAGAGAGGAATATTCTTATAATTTTTTAGGAATAATGGCTATGTTAGCAGTAGGTAGAGGACTTGCTCCTAAAAATAGTTTTTTCTGTTCCCAGTGGGTTGCAACAGTCTTGCAAGAAGTTGGTATAAATTTATTTGATGGAAAATGTCCTGAAGATGTTAGGCCTTTTGACTTTTATGGAGTATTACAAGATAAAATAATATATGAAGGACCAGTGGTAGAATATCCATACTATAACGATGTAGATTATCCAGGCTTTGTTGAAGATAATAGAAGTAAAATATTGATAAAAGAAAAGCAATATACTATTGATAAAAGAAGGTATGATAAGTATGCCAGGACCAAAAACACATGATATATTTTATAAAAATTTGAAAGGAAAGTTAAATTCTAAAACATTAGATTCTTTTCCTAATTATGATAAGTATAATATTTTTGTACAAGGACATGATTTTTTAATCTATTATGATTTTTATAATAGTAAAGTTCGTGATGCCAATATTAATTTATCAGTGGAATTACAAGAACATAAATTTCAAGAATTTGTTTATAATTACTTAAAGACTGCTAAAGAGTCAGGAAGTTTGGAGTTAGAAGATGTTAGATTATTTATAGGACCAGGATATGTAATGCATCATTTACTGGATGCTTATGCTCATCCACAAATAATTTATTATTCTGGAGACCATACAAGAAATCCAAAGACTAAAATATGGAATCATGGAGTTGTAGAAAACTTACTTGATATTTATATGATGGAGACTTTTGAAGGTAAAGATGCCAAAAGTTATAGAGTTTATAAAGACTTTAAAATTGATGAAGATTTAATTAGTAATGAACTAATCAAAACAATTGATGATAGTTTAGAAGATACTTATGAAATAGCAGGAGGAGGACCAATCTTTAAAAAAGCCTTTAAACAATTAGCATTCTATATGAGATTAATGAAATATGATAATTGGGGCTTAAAGACACAATTTTTTGATAAAGTGTTGGGACCTTTTGCAAAGTGCTCTAAAGCATTCTCTTATCATAGAGATTATGATGAAGTATTACCTTATTTAAATCTTAATCATGAAGAATGGGTAAATCCAACAGATGCTAGTATTGTATCAAGAGAATCTTTTATAGATTTATATTTAAAAGCCTTAGAAGACGGTGCTTATATAGTTGATGAACTTGAAAAAATATGTCAAAGTGGGGTAATTAATAAAGATGATATCTATTCATTAATACCTAATATAAGTTCAGTTCATGGATTAGAATGTGAAAGAGAAGTAAAAATACTCAATAAAAAGAAATGGTAAAAAAAGAGACTTGTAAATAAACTATTACGATTCTACTTTTACTTAACAAATTTACGTGTTATAATTATAAAGAATAGTAGAGGTGAGTTTTGTGAGTAGTTTATTTTTTCAAATATCAAGTCTTTTTTATATTGCTTTAATAGCTGTTATTTATTTTAGTAAGAAAAAATATGACACTATTGAAAATAGAACATATAGTCTTTTAATAGTTACAACTATTATTACTTTAATTATAGATATGGCAAGTGTTAGTGCTGCCCTTGTTAATCCAGATACCATTTTGTCAGCATTTTTATGTAAATTTTATTTAGTTTGTATTATCGCTTGGGTTATAACTTTTACTTATTATATCTTAGTAATATCTTCAAGAAAAAATTCAGGTCATGTTAAAATTAAAGAAAATAAAAATCTACCATACTTTAAAAACTTGTTCTATGTATTTTTAATAATGTTTATAGTTATTTATTTACTTATCTTTATATTACCACTTTATATATTTAGTGACCATAGAAAAATGTATACTTATGGTCCAAGTGCAGTTTTTAGTTATTCTATTGCTGCTATATGTATTCTTATGTGGTTAGGTTGTTTATTTTCTAATATTAAAAAAATTAGAGATAAAAAATATCTTCCAGCTTTTGCATTTATTGTTTTAGGAGGAACATCTGCTTTCATTCAATCAACTTTCCCTGATATTTTACTAGTAACTTCTGCTGCCGCTTTTATTACAGTATTAACTTACTTTACTATTGAAAATCCTGATGTTAAGATGATAGAAGAACTTAATATTGCCAAGACACAAGCGGAGAAAGCTAATAATGCAAAGACTGATTTCTTATCTAATATGTCCCATGAAATTAGAACCCCTCTTAATGCTATTACGGGATTTTCTGAGGCTTTAAAAGAAGAATCTGACTTACCAGAACGTGTTAAGGAAGATGTTAATGATATTTTAATGGCGAGTGATAGTTTACTTGAAATAGTTAATGGTGTTTTAGATATATCTAAGATAGAAGCGAATAAGTTAGAGATAATTAATAATAATTATAGTCCATATAAAATGTTTAATGATTTAACAACTTTAACTAAAGTAAGAATAGGTGAGAAACCTATTGAGTTAATTGTTAAAATAGATGAGACTATTCCTAAAGTATTATATGGAGATCATACAAGAGTAAAACAAGTAATTCTTAATATTCTAACTAATGCTGCAAAGTATACTAAAGAAGGACATATTATATTTAAAGTTGATTCACTAATTAAAGGCGATATTTGTAGACTTATAGTATCTGTAGAAGATACTGGTATTGGTATAAAACGTGATAAAATAGATAAACTATTTGATAAGTTTGAACGTCTTGACGAAGATAGAAACACAACTATTGAAGGAACTGGACTTGGACTTGCAATTACTAAGAAATTAGTACAGCTTATGCATGGGCAATTAGTAGTTCAAAGTATTTATGGTAAAGGAAGTAAATTCACAGTATCAATTGACCAAAAAATCGCTACATCTGATGTAAAACTTGAAGATACAATGGAAGTAAGTAGAGAAGAACTTACTAAAGATGAAGATGTTATTGGTAAAAGTGTTCTTGTAGTTGACGATAATAAATTAAATATTAAAGTTGCTACTAGACTTTTAGAAGAGTATGGAATAACAGTAGATAGTTGTATGAGTGGTGCTGAATGTTTGGAAAAAGTTAAATCTATAAAATATGATTTAATCTTTATGGATGATATGATGCCTAGAATGAGTGGTACAGAAACATTCCATAAATTAAAAGAAGATCCTAACTTTAATACACCTGTAGTAGTTTTAACTGCTAATGCTATTGCTGGTATGGAAGAGAAATATTTAGGTGAAGGATTTAATAGTTATCTTTCTAAACCTATTGAACGTAAAGCACTTGATAATGTTATAAATAAGTATTTGAATAATCAATAATTTATGATATACTCTTAGTATGGAGGGTATTATTATGAGAGATGTAAATTTACTTATTAATAATGGTGTAAATGTTAAAAAAAGTTTAGAATTATTTGGAGATATGTCGACTTATGATGATACATTGGGCGACTTTCTTCAAGACATTAATGAGAAAGAGATGAAAATTAAACAAACTAAAGAAAATGGCGATATGGCTAATTACGCTATTTTGGTTCACGGCCTTAAAAGTGATGCTAAGTATTTTGGCTTTGATACTTTAGCAGAACTTGCTTATAACCATGAAATGGCTAGTAAAGAAAATAATATGTATTATGTAACTGAACATTTTGATGAATTAATAACTGAGCTCGATCGAATTGTCCACTTAGTTAAGCAGTATTTAGGAATGGAAGAAATTGGTACTGCTACTACTTTTGTGGCCCCTAAAAAAGATCGAGCTCTTATTGTAGTTGATGATTCTGCTGTTATTAAAAATTTTGTTAGTAAAATATTTAATAATCAGTTTGAAGTATTAGTAGCTAATGATGGAACAGAAGCTTTACAAATGATTGCTAATAATAAAAATATAAAAATAGTGGGAATGTTACTTGATCTTAATATGCCTAATTTTAATGGCTTTCAGGTATTAGAGTATTTTAGAAATAATAATTTATTTGATCTCATTCCTGTTTCAATAATTACAGGTGTAGGGGATGATGAGTTAGTTGCTAAAGCTTTTAATTACCCAATAGTTGATGTCTTAAGAAAACCATTTAATGAAAGAGATATAAAAGAAGTAGTAGAGAAAACAGTACAGTATGCTCATTAATTTGAGTATACTTTCTTTTTGGAGGATGTATGAAAAAGATAAATAATAATACCTATGAAATAGAAATTAATGACGTAAAATATTTAGTAAAAGAAAGAAATATAGATTCTAATAAAGGTGATTTTGGTAAAGCTGGAATATATGGTGGAAGTATTGAATACTCTGGGGCCTTAAAGCTTGCCTATTTATCATTATCTGCTTTAAGAAGTGGGTGTGGTATCAGCAGAGTTTTAGTTAAAAAAGAAATACTACCATTATTAGGACCTAATATATTAGAACAGACCTTATGTATATTGCCTGATTATAATGATAAATTTTATGATAAATTGAAAGAATCTATTAAAGATTTAGATTCTCTTGCTTTTGGAATGGGGCTAGGTAGTGATAAACATCTAGAAGAGGTATTAGAGTTTCTAATAAAAAATTATACTGGTAACTTGATAATAGATGCAGATGGATTAAATACTTTATCTAAAATGAATTTAAATATATTAAAATGTAAGAAATGTAATATATTATTGACTCCACATTTAAAAGAATTTTCTAGACTTATTAATAAACCTATAGAAGAAATAAAAAAAGATTCTTTAAACTTAGTTAAAGAATTCGCAAGTACCTATAAAGTAACCATTCTTTTAAAAGGACATACTACTATTATAACTGCTGGTAATACTACTTATCTAGTTAAAACAGGATGTGTTGGTATGGCTACAGCAGGTAGTGGTGATGTTTTATCAGGGATACTTGCTGGACTTCTTGCTTATTTAAATTTCAGTTTATTAACAATATCTCTAGGTGTTTTAATAAATGGTATAGCAGGATGTCTTGCAGAAAAGAATAATACCGACATATCAATGCTTGCAAGTGATACTATTAATAAAATAGGAGAAGCTATTAAAATAATAAGAAATTATTAATAAAAATTATTTACTTAGGTTAATGCCCTTGCCTGGTTTTCTATCTAGAATAGAATAAAGGGAAGGGAGAAAATTATGAATAGAGATTTTAATTATAATTACTATCCAAATAATATGGATAGAGATATGAGTAATCCTAAATTCTTTACTGAAAAAGAAGGTTATTTAAGAGGTAATATGTTTAGGAATTTATATAGTGGGTATAAGAATTATGAACCTCAAACTTTAAGACCTACTACAGAACAAGAGGAGATGTTTTTAAGAATGTCAGAAGCACAATTCGCTGCTCATGACCTTAATTTATATTTAGATTTATATCCTAATGATGGTAATGCACTAGATTTATTTAATAGGTATAGAAAAGAAGCGAATAGATTAATGATGGATTATGAAGAGAAATATGGCCCTATTCTTATTAGTAGTGATAGTCTAGATACAAGTCCATTTTTATGGCAAATGCAAATCTTTCCTTGGAATATGGAGGGACTTTCTAATGTTTAAATATGCTAAGAGATTACAATATCCAGTTAATATTAAGAAAAAGGATATAGGTATGGCTAAACAATTAATTACACAGTATGGAGGCCCTAATGGAGAACTTGCTGCAGCACTTAGATATCTTAATCAAAGATATACTATGCCTGATCAAAAAGGACAAGCATTATTAACAGATATTGGAACTGAGGAACTTGCACATGTTGAAATGTTATCTACTATGGTATATCAGCTTTTGAAAGATGCTACTGTAGAAGAATTAAAAGAAGCAGGACTTTCTTCGAACTATGCAGAACATAGAAATGCTCTATATCCTACAGATGCTAATGGAGTACCATTTACTGTTGCATATTTTGCAACTACTGGGGACCCTCTTGCAGACATAATGGAAGATATGGCTGCAGAACAAAAAGCAAGAGCAGTATATGAGAACTTAATAGACCTTACAGATGATCCTGATGTTATTGGACCACTATTATGGTTAAGACAAAGAGAAATAGTTCATTATAATGCTTTTGAAGATTTATTTAATTACTATGATAAAATGTTAAATAATAAAAGATAGATGTTGATGTCTATCTTTTTAAACTATATGATATGTGAGCTTTCCCCTGACTAAAGGATTCCACAAAGCAAGCTTGTTGGTATGTATTAAACACACCCTTTAGTAACTCAGCGAACTACTTACTCACTGATTAGATAGTATCATAGAGCATATAATAAGTCAAATTTATTTCAAAAGAAAAGGATGACATTAATCATCCTTAACCATACGCTATACAACGTACCCCATGAAAACAAAACTGTTTTCTGTAATTAAAGAGTATCATAAAATATATTATCTGTCAAATTTAGTATATGAAATATTTTAAAAAGCATGTATATGTTAGTAACAAATATTTGACTTTATAATGAATTTATATATAATATGTTGTAAAGAAAGGAAGAATTTTATGGAAGACGATAAATATAAAACATTAGAATCATTAAGAGAAACAAAAAAATTTCTGAATGGCATAAAAGGATACTTAAAAGAGGATGAAGAATCTGTAGAGCTAGATACCCTTGCCGCTATCGCTCTTTTAAGAAGACCAGAACTTGCTAAAAGAGGAGAAGAGGCTTTAGGCTGGAAAAATGGTACTTTTGTTGAAGTATTATATAATTATATTAATTTTACTTTTGGCAGTGAAGCAATAGTATTTAGAACTATGAAAATTGAAGCTTTAATACGCTGTGTTGAAGCTCGTAATAAAGGTATGTCTAGTGAAGAAGTATATAAAAAATATATTGGCATAGAAGAAAGTGAAGATAGTATTTATAATCTATATTTTGGTAAAAGATTAAATATTTCTCAAAAACAACTTGTCGCTGTTGATTATGATACTGAATTTAAAGAAACCACTTTTACATCTATGGCAGGAGATGATTTTATAAAATATATTCATCAAGACGAAAAAAGTAAAGTTAAGTTGTAATTAAAGGTTACTACTTTTTAAATGTCTAAAAATTCTAGTTCTTGTCTAAACACTCATTATTTGATAAAATGTTAAGAGTAAAGAGTGGTGTTTTAAATGTACTTGAAAGAAATTGTAACTAATGGTTTTAAATCTTTCGCTGATAAAATGGAGATAAAACTAGATGATGAAGTTACTTGTATTGTTGGACCTAATGGTAGTGGTAAGAGTAATATTGTTGATGCCATTCGTTGGGTATTAGGAGAACAATCAGTTAAAAACTTACGTGGTGACGGGGGTATGAGTGATGTAATATTCGCTGGAAGTGAGTCTCGTAAATCTAAAAATGTCGCTAGTGTAGAACTTATCTTTGATAATAGTGATCACTATCTAAAAATAGATTATAGTGAAGTTAGTATTAAAAGAAGAGTCTATAGAAGTGGTGAGAATGAATACTTTATTAATAATAATAAAGCAAGACTAAAAGATATAGTTAATCTCTTCTTAGACAGTGGTGTTGGAAAAGAATCATTTAATATTATCTCTCAAGGAGAAGTATCTAAAATAATTAGTGAAAGTACTGATGATAGAAGAGTTGTTTTTGAAGAGGCAGCAGGTATTTTGAAATATAAAAAGCGTAAAGAAGAAGCTTTAAGAAAACTAGATAAGACAAATGATGCTCTTGATAGAGTAGAAGATATTATTAAAGAGTTAGAAGTACAAGTAGAGCCTTTAAAAGAACAAAGTGAGAAAGCGAAAGAATATAAAACTCTTAAAGAAGAATTGGAAAACCTTGAAATAGCTTTAATCGCTTATGATATTTATAATCTATCTACTAATGAAGAGATATTAAAGAAAGAAAAAGATGCTCTAGATAAAGAGATAGTAGATTTAGAGAGTACTGTTAATAAAGATAGTGGTGTTTTCCTAAAGAAAAAGACAGATTTATTTAATTTAGAGAAAGACTTGGAATTTACACAGAAAGAGTTACTTAATAAAACAGAAGAGATAGGTAAAATAAATCTTCAACTTAATAGCTTAAAAGAACAAAGAAAGAATAAAGATACTACTAAAGTAGAAGAAGAGTTAAGAGCCTTAATAGATGAAAAAGGTAAAATTAGTAAAGATATTAGTGTCTTAGATAGTGAGATAAATATTATAAATCAAGATATTTCTAATATGAATGATGATATTAACTCTAGTAAGAATAATCTTAAAGGTCTTAGATTAACTCTAAAGAATTATGAACAGACACAGAGTAAACAAGATAGAGATATCTTAACTAATAAACATAAAGTAGAGTTGTTGAAGTTAGAAGCAGAAAGAGGCAATAATTTACCTAATACTATTAAGAAAATATTAGAAGAAGATAAGTTACAAGGAATTTATAATATTATAGGTAATGTTATTAAGACTAAAGATGAGTATGTAAGATGTTTAGATGTTGCAATTAGTAGTAGTAAAAACTTTGTTATAGTTAAAGATGAAGAAAGTGCTAAAGAAGCGATTAGATATTTAAAGAATAATAATCTAGGAAGAGCGACTTTCTTTCCTATTAATGTTATTAAGAAAAGATATATAGATGAAAATACTAAACACATATTAGAAGGATTAGATGGTTATATAGGTGTCCTAGCAGACTTAGTTACTACAGATAAAGAATATAAAAATATTGTCTATAATCAATTAGGACTTGTACTAGTTGCAGAAGACATGGACACTGCTTTAAGAATAAGTAGAAAGATAGATAGACGTTATAAAGTAATTACTCTAGCAGGTGATGTTATTAATGTAGGAGGATCAATGACAGGAGGCGCTAACTATAAAGGAAGAAGCTCTGTTATGATTAATCAAGAGATTACTAACTATATTAATATAATTACTAGTCTAGAAGAATCTAATAAGAAAATTAGTCTTGATATTAACAATACTAAAGAAGATATAAGAAAATTAGAAGATAAGATATATTTAAAAGAAAAGGACTTAAAACTATTAATAGATGATGTTACTAATAAAAACCATGCCCTAATAAGTAATAAAGATACTCTTAGTAGTATTAGTGATAATATTGATAATCTATCAAGTAATGATAATACTCTTGATACTAAAGAAGAAGAGTTAGTAACTAGATTCTATGATTTAGAAAGTTTTAAAGAAAAATTAGAACTTAAACTAACTACTCTTAAGAAAGATATAAAACTATTAAAAGACGAAATAGAAGAAGATGAAGAGAAGAGTAAATATAAGAATAATTTAATTAGAAAGACTGAAGAAAAAAGAAATAGTTTAGATCTTAAACTTAAAGAAATAGATGTAAAATTAGATAACTTACTTAATACTTTAAGTAGTGAGTATTCTATTACTTATGAAAAAGCTAGAAAAGATTATGAACTTGATGTAGAAGAGCGTGATGCTAGAAGTAAAGTAAGTAACTACAAAGCTAGAATTAAAAGTCTTGGTATGGTTAATTTAGCAGCGATTGATGAATATGAAAGAGTTAATACTAGATATATGTTTTTATTACATCAAAAAGAGGATTTATCTAAAGCGATTGCAACACTTCTTGAGATTATGAATGAGATGGATGAAGTTATGAAAGAAGAGTTTTTAAAGACTTTTGAGCTTATAAGAAAAGAGTTTAAAGAAGTCTTTAGAGCATTATTCCATGGAGGAGAAGCAGATTTAAAATTAACTAGTGATGATGTTTTAACTACAGGAATAGAAATAGTTGCATGTCCTCCAGGTAAGAAATTAACTACTATTAGTTTATTATCAGGAGGAGAAAAAACTTTAACTGCTATAAGCCTCCTATTTGCAATAATTAATGTTAGAACAGTACCTTTCTGTGTCTTTGATGAAGTAGAAGCAGCACTAGATGAAGCGAATGTTATGGAGTTTGGTAAGTATTTATCTAATTATAAGCATAAAACTCAGTTTTTAATAATTACTCATAAGAAAAAGACAATGGAATATGCTGATACATTATATGGTATTACAATGCAAGAGTCTGGTGTTTCTAAATTAGTTAGTGTAAAGTTAACTAATAATGAAGAATTGATATAGTATACATTAATTTATTCGTTTTGAAACTTGTAAAGAAGCAAATTCACTTGCTTCTTTTCTCATTTTCTATTATTCTATTTTCAGGTGAAGTTTTATGTCTAAAAGAATAGATGCAGTATATATACATATTCCTTTTTGTAATTATATTTGTGCTTACTGTGATTTCTGTAAGGTGTTTTATAATAGAGAGTATGTTAATAAGTATTTAGATGCTTTAGATAAAGAGATAAAAGCTAATTATAAAGGAGAAATTATTACTTCTCTATATATAGGAGGAGGTACTCCTAGTAGTTTAAGTTTAGACGAATTAGAGAGATTATTTAATATATTAAAAATATTTACTCTAAGTAAAGATTGTGAAATAACTTTTGAATCTAATCCCGATAGTTTAACATTAGATAAGATTAAATTATTAAAGAAATATGGTGTTAATAGAGTTAGTCTTGGAATAGAGACTATTAATAAGAAATTACAAGAAGTTATTGAAAGAAGAACTAGTAAAGAAAGTATTATTAATTGTATAAATAATTTAAAAAAAGAGGGTATTACTAATATAAATGTAGATTTGATATATGCAATTAAAGGAGAAACTTTAGATGATTTAAAGAAAGATATAGATTTTCTAATATCTTTAGATGTTCCTCATATATCTACATATTCTTTAATTATAGAAGATAATACTAAATTAAAAATAAAGGGTGTTAAGAATATAGATAAATCAATAGACAGAGAAATGTATGATATGATATCTTCTATATTAAAGAATAATAATTATATTCATTATGAAATATCTAATTTCTCTAAAAAAGGATACTCTTCAAAACATAATTTGAAATATTGGTATAATCTAGAATATTATGGCTTTGGAGTAGGAGCTAGTTCCTATATAGATAATATAAGATATTCTAATACTAGAAGCATTACTAATTATATTGGTGGTAAAAATATTATAGATAAAGAGATAGTTACTATTAAAGATAAAATGTTTTATGAAGTTATGTTAAATCTAAGAACTAATAGAGGAATAGATAAAGAGATATTTAAAGATAAATATAAAACTAATATAGATGATATATTTGAATATAAAGATTTAGTTAAAGATAAAGTGTTATTTGAAGATAGAAAATATCTAAGAGTAAAAGAAGAATATTTTTATGTTTTAGATGAAATAATATGTAAAATAATGGTTAAATAACATTAATCATTATTTTTTTATTGATGAAATAGGACTCTATGTGTTAATAATTTAATAGATAAGATAAGTATTATTATTATCAAGTTGGTTATATTAAGTAGTAAGGAGAGAAACGATATGAAAAAGAAAGAAAATATTATAATAATAGTAGTGTTAGTAGTAATGATACTAGCGATAGTAGGAGTAAGTTATGCTGCCTTTAG